>NZ_KV830637.1:0-251 GCF_001836805.1 Staphylococcus sp. HMSC062A01 | reverse complement strand
CGGATCCGTTGTCACCGTAATCGGTGTTTGAGTATCGGCTTTACCAGTTAAATCAGTATCAAGCGTTGGAGTAGCTGGTGGCGTAGTATCAGTTGCTTTTTTTGGTTGAGAAATTGCCACATTAGGAACTTCCGCATTGTCATAAGCTTTAGCGATGACATTGCCCTCAGGAATAGGCACCGTTGGTGAAATTGTAACTCGACCATTACTATCCGTAGTACCTGAACCAATCACGTTGTTATCCTTATCAA
>NZ_KV830636.1:0-896 GCF_001836805.1 Staphylococcus sp. HMSC062A01 | reverse complement strand
GTAAAAAATAATAAGGGTACTAGGTACCCAATAAGTATAGTTAAAAGTAATAGATTAATCGAAAAGTATAGATATATGTTATAATTAAACAAAAAAAGTAGGTGGAGATTTTGGAATTAATTTTATTATTGTGCAGTTCTGGTGTCGCTGGATTATTCACATATATTTACTTAGATTATTTATCTCTATTCGACACTGAAAGACCAGAAATAAAAAGAATGTTTTCGATATTGTTTTCTTTAATAAGTATAGGTATCTATTTGATCATTGTTTATTTTGTTAGCTTTATTCCGATTTATGCTATTTTAAATACGATTATTTCATTCGTAATTGCAATTATAGTGATCTATATATTAAATAAATCGTTGTACGTAAAAATGATTAAGAAATTTAGATATAATATGAATAAAGAAAGAAAAAATAACAAACTAAATCCATTTAACGAACAACATGCTATTGATACTATTTTGCAAACAGCAAATATGTTTTATATCGAAAAGTACAAAGATGATAGTAAACCAATTTATCAAGGTATATTATTTCATCACCAACTAACAGATGATTTAGATTCGATTTTTGTTTTAGAGCCTACACCTATTATAAAAAATGATGAAAAAGTAATTAAAGAATACTATTACCAGCCTAAAAGTACAGATGAATATTATAAAATTTATAGTTTAAAAAATTAATCACGCTTCTTAAACTCTTTTCCAAATAATGATTCCATTGTGGATTCGTTAGGCTTTTCAAATTCAGTAGTACGATTATTATAACTCTTTCTAGCTGGTTCATTACTTCTTTTTTCTCCGCCTGGTCCTCCGCCAAAATGACCAGGTTCTTTTTTATTTGGAATATTTTGGTTATTGTTATTATCTTTTGACATTAATTCCACCTCC
>NZ_KV830635.1:0-2348 GCF_001836805.1 Staphylococcus sp. HMSC062A01 | reverse complement strand
AGCACAAGATAAAGCAACAACAGAACAACCTTCAACACAAGATAAAGCAACAACAGAACAACCAATAGAAGAATCATCTTTAATTACTTCTTCAAAAGACAATACAACTCAAGATACCACATCTAATAAATTAGATGATTCAGCATCAAGCTCATCTGATGCGACAACACAATCAGATAACACAACTGATACAACTGGCATGTCATCTACTACAGACTCTCCATCTATTACGTCAGATAGTTCAGTTGCAGATAAACAAGCATACACAAGTGCTGTGGTAGATAGTTTAAATGCAGATAATACAAGTAATAATACAGACGCAATCGCTGATGCAGTGAGTAATGATGTGAATTTAGAAACAGCAACACAAGATCAAATTGATAATGCAATTGTAGCTGAAACAATTAAAACAGACTTTTCAAATCCAGATTATGGATTAACTAGTCCATTTATGACATTAGCAGCCGTAGCGCCAATGTCAACATCATCAACGGATAGTACACCAACTACTTTTGCTTTAAACAGTACTGATACTACATCAAGTACAGGTGGATCTTTAGTCAATGATAAAGTTCATATTAAAAATGCTAGTTTGACACTTAATCAGAAAAATAATCAACATGATAACAATACGGTTTGGCCAACAAGCAATGAGCAATTAAAATTGTCTGCTGATTATGAATTAGATAATAGTATTAAAGAAGGAGACAAATTCACTATAAAATATGGTGATTACATTAGACCCGGTGCTTTAGAACTTCCAGCTAAAAATACACAACTCCGTAGTAAGGAAGGTTCAATTGTAGCAAATGGTGTTTATGATGAAACTACAAATACAACTACGTACACTTTTACTAATTATGTAGATCAATATCAAAACATTACAGGTAGCTTTAATCTTTTAGCAACACCAAAAAGAGAGACAGTAACTAAAGATAAACAAAGTTATCCTATGGATGTTACCGTTGCTAACCAAGAAGTTAGAGAAAATTTTGTAGTAGATTATGGTAATAAAAAAGACCATCTTACAAGTGCAGCAGTAGCAAATGTCGATAATGTAAATAATAAACATAATGAAGTTGTTTATTTAAATCAACCTGGAAATAGAATTTATGATGCAAAATACTTCTCAACAGTGCAAAATGGTAATTTTATACCTGGTGAAACAAAAGTATATGAAGTGTTAGATGATAATGTTTTAGTAGATAGCTTTAATCCAAATTTAGACGGATCCGCAGTTAAAGATGTAACTAGTCAATTTACACCTAAATATAGCCTTAATAATACTAGAGTAGATATAGATCTTAATCGTAGTAATATGAACAAAGGGAAACGTTATATTATTACCCAAGCGGTTAAACCCTCAGGCACAGGAAATGTTAGTACAAATTATGAGTTAACGCGTTACGGTAACCAAGAATCAAGATACCCAACAGGTGCTAAAAGTACAACCGTTAGTTATATTAACGGTTCTTCAACAGCACAAGGAGATAACCCAACATACAGTCTTGGAGACTATGTATGGTTAGATGAAAATAAAGATGGTATCCAAAATGATGACGAAAAAGGTATTCCAGGTGTTTACGTCATTCTTAAAGATAGTAATAACAAAGAGTTACAACGTGCAACAACAGATGATACAGGACATTATCAGTTTAATAACTTACAAAATGGAACATATAATGTTGAATTTGTTATTCCTAATAATTATACTCCGTCACCATCAAATTCGACTGATAATGATACTATTGATTCGGATGGTCAAAAAGATGGAGATAATAATGTAGTAGTAGCAAAAGGTATCATTAATAATGCTGACAATATGACTGTTGATACAGGTTTTTATGAAACACCTAAATATAGCCTTGGGGACTACGTATGGAAAGACTCTAACAAAGACGGCGTTCAAGATTCTGATGAAAAGGGAATTCAAGGTGTAACGGTTACATTAAAAGATAAGGACGGCAACGTACTAAAAACAACAACAACAGATGAAAATGGTAATTATCGTTTTGATAATTTAGATAGTGGTGACTATATAGTACACTTTGAAAAACCAGAAGGTTTAACTCAAACTACTACAAATTCAGGTAGTGATGCTGACAAAGATGCTGATGGTGAAGAAGTGCATGTAACTATCACTGATCATGATGATTTTAGCATTGATAATGGATACTTCGATGCTGACTCAGATGCAGACGCAGATGCAGACGCAGACGCAGATGCAGACGCAGACGCTGATGCAGATGCAGACGCTGATGCTGACTCAGATGCAGACGCAGATGCAGATGCAGATGCTGACTCAGACTCAGATGCAGATGCAGACGCTGACTCAGATGCAGACGCAG
>NZ_KV830634.1:0-202 GCF_001836805.1 Staphylococcus sp. HMSC062A01 | reverse complement strand
GGAGGGGTAGCGAAGTGGCTAAACGCGGCGGACTGTAAATCCGCTCCTTCGGGTTCGGCAGTTCGAATCTGCCCCCCTCCACCATTCTAATGGGCTATAGCCAAGCGGTAAGGCAACGGACTTTGACTCCGTCACGCGCTGGTTCGAATCCAGCTAGCCCAGCCATTAGAGCCATTAGCTCAGTTGGTAGAGCATCTGACTT
>NZ_KV830633.1:0-1663 GCF_001836805.1 Staphylococcus sp. HMSC062A01 | reverse complement strand
TATTTAGTATTATGAGCTAATCAAACATCATAAATTTTTATGGAGAGTTTGATCCTGGCTCAGGATGAACGCTGGCGGCGTGCCTAATACATGCAAGTCGAGCGAACAGATAAGGAGCTTGCTCCTTTGACGTTAGCGGCGGACGGGTGAGTAACACGTGGGTAACCTACCTATAAGACTGGGATAACTTCGGGAAACCGGAGCTAATACCGGATAATATTTCGAACCGCATGGTTCGATAGTGAAAGATGGTTTTGCTATCACTTATAGATGGACCCGCGCCGTATTAGCTAGTTGGTAAGGTAACGGCTTACCAAGGCGACGATACGTAGCCGACCTGAGAGGGTGATCGGCCACACTGGAACTGAGACACGGTCCAGACTCCTACGGGAGGCAGCAGTAGGGAATCTTCCGCAATGGGCGAAAGCCTGACGGAGCAACGCCGCGTGAGTGATGAAGGTCTTCGGATCGTAAAACTCTGTTATTAGGGAAGAACATACGTGTAAGTAACTGTGCACGTCTTGACGGTACCTAATCAGAAAGCCACGGCTAACTACGTGCCAGCAGCCGCGGTAATACGTAGGTGGCAAGCGTTATCCGGAATTATTGGGCGTAAAGCGCGCGTAGGCGGTTTTTTAAGTCTGATGTGAAAGCCCACGGCTCAACCGTGGAGGGTCATTGGAAACTGGAAAACTTGAGTGCAGAAGAGGAAAGTGGAATTCCATGTGTAGCGGTGAAATGCGCAGAGATATGGAGGAACACCAGTGGCGAAGGCGACTTTCTGGTCTGTAACTGACGCTGATGTGCGAAAGCGTGGGGATCAAACAGGATTAGATACCCTGGTAGTCCACGCCGTAAACGATGAGTGCTAAGTGTTAGGGGGTTTCCGCCCCTTAGTGCTGCAGCTAACGCATTAAGCACTCCGCCTGGGGAGTACGACCGCAAGGTTGAAACTCAAAGGAATTGACGGGGACCCGCACAAGCGGTGGAGCATGTGGTTTAATTCGAAGCAACGCGATGAACCTTACCAAATCTTGACATCCTTTGACAACTCTAGAGATAGAGCTTTCCCCTTCGGGGGACAAAGTGACAGGTGGTGCATGGTTGTCGTCAGCTCGTGTCGTGAGATGTTGGGTTAAGTCCCGCAACGAGCGCAACCCTTAAGCTTAGTTGCCATCATTAAGTTGGGCACTCTAAGTTGACTGCCGGTGACAAACCGGAGGAAGGTGGGGATGACGTCAAATCATCATGCCCCTTATGATTTGGGCTACACACGTGCTACAATGGACAATACAAAGGGTAGCGAAACCGCGAGGTCAAGCAAATCCCATAAAGTTGTTCTCAGTTCGGATTGTAGTCTGCAACTCGACTACATGAAGCTGGAATCGCTAGTAATCGTAGATCAGCATGCTACGGTGAATACGTTCCCGGGTCTTGTACACACCGCCCGTCACACCACGAGAGTTTGTAACACCCGAAGCCGGTGGAGTAACCATTTGGAGCTAGCCGTCGAAGGTGGGACAAATGATTGGGGTGAAGTCGTAACAAGGTAGCCGTATCGGAAGGTGCGGCTGGATCACCTCCTTTCTAAGGATATATTCGGAACATCTCGTAGAGATGAGGAATAACGTGACATATTGTATTCAGTTTTGAATGTTTATTC
>NZ_KV830632.1:0-1779 GCF_001836805.1 Staphylococcus sp. HMSC062A01 | reverse complement strand
ATTGGAATTTTAAAGCTTCATTATTAAAGTTTGAGTTGTTGTGATTTGAATGATTTGTATGATTACTAGGATATTTTAGTTTATTATCATTCAAATCATCCGTATCATTATTCTCAGTCTTAATATAATCAGTCTTAATATAATCAGTATCATTAGGGTCTAAAATTTGGGATTCTGGAGTCCCAAATTTTGAGATTCTGGAGTCCCAAATTTCGGGATTCTGGAGTCCCAAAATTTGGGACTCCTTGTCATTATAGGTTGTAGATGAGGATTGAATACTTTTTTCTACACTAATATTAGTTTCTATATCATGCAAATATAATTTATTAGGTTTATTAAATCCTGTACGTATTTGTTCAAGTAACCCTACTTCTTGAAGTTCTTTTTTTATTTTAGTAATTGTATTCTTACTTTTATCTAATATATTCTGGAGACTTTCGTTTGTAAAAATGAAATATATATCCCCATTATCATCGATCCAATTATTTTTAATTGATAAGCTAACTCTATCATTGAGGATTGCATAAGTGACTTTGGCACTATCACTTAATTTTTTATATTTTTCATTAACAAATAATGCTTTGTGTAGCATATAAAAATTTTGACTAGCTTGATTTTTAATATTTTTACGAGACATAATAAAAAACCTCTTTCCAATTAAATTTGAATAGAGGTAATAAAACATTACAAATCCACATAACTTTTTGACTTGCAAACTGTAGATATTGTTGTATATAATACATATATCAAATTAAATAGCTAACGTATTGTAACGTTTTATTACCAAGTCCCAACTATTACCAGTAGTTGGGACTAAAACGTATTATGAATATTATATCATTAAAAAAGAACATATAAAAGATATTATAATTTCACTTAAAAACCCTTTATAAACACTTGACGGAATTGTTATCAAATGTTTATAAAGGGTTTTTATTTTTTATAAAGATACCTTTATAAAAGCATTTGTGATAGAATTTTCTTATAAAGGGTTGATAAAGTATTTATAAAGGGTTGAAGATATGAAGAGTGTTAAACAAATCAGTGAAGAATTGGAAGTTAGTAAACAGACTGTGTTTAATAATATAAAAAGATTGAATATAGAAACAATAAAACAGGATAATACTTCATTCATTAAAAATGATGTTGATGTAGAAAAGGTTATTCAAAGAGTAATCCGAAATAAAAAGAAATATGGATTTGAAAGTACTAACACAAGCTCAGAAAAAGTTAAAATAGATAATACAAAAAATGAATCTAAATATGATGTTCAAATAATTGAACTACTTGAAAAGCAAATAGATACTTTAAATAAGCAACTTGAAAAACAAGAAAAACGTCATGAAACGACAATAGAATTTTATAGGAAAGAATTACAAGAAAGGTCGAAATTACTTGAAAACCAACAAGTATTAGCATTGGAAAGTAACAAAAAAATACAAAAGTTAGAGTCTAAGTTAGAAGAAGAAAAGCAACTTAATTATTCTGCTAATAAAAGACAGGACATTGAAGTTCAAGAAACAATGGACAATATGGATTCTATAAATAGTGACTCAGATAATCAAAAAGAAAAAATAGTTTCTCAGTTCAGTGATGAAAGTAAAGATAAACATGAGGATAAACAACAAGATAGTGAATCACAAAAAAGTGATAAAACAGATGGTGATCAGAAAGAGGATATAAGAAACGAAAATTATTCTAAAAAAAGTTTTTGGAGTAGACTGTTTGGTAATTAAAAAGGAATGTAAAAGGTGTATCAAGAGTTTATAAACTCTTGAT
>NZ_KV830631.1:0-4355 GCF_001836805.1 Staphylococcus sp. HMSC062A01 | reverse complement strand
ATCAAGAGTTTATAAACTCTTGATACACCTTTTATAATGACAGGACTTCTGATAATCATCAGTTATGTTAAACTCTAACAAAAACTAAATTATCAGAAGAATTATCTAGGGTATTAAACATAGGTAAATCAATTTTCTATCGCCAATAGTATAAACATCATCCATATTAATCTGAAGATAGCTACATAATTCTTTAACAGCATAGCCTTTATTTGTATAAGGCGCCATAAACTCTATTAAATATGGTTTGTTTTGAGGTTTCTATGTTTAATCATTTAATTTTTCATTATATAAATCGAATAATTATAAAAAGTCATCATACTTTTTATTTTTTAAAAATATTTGAAAATTTAATAGTAATCCAATTATAAGATCAAATATCATTATCATTATAATCAAGGCAACTATAATCACTGTGACACTCGTTACATAACAAGCTAGTAATCTCCAGATAAAATTGACATTTTCACCAATTCCATAACTTAACATATTACAAAGTAGTAAAAGAATAATAATACCTATACTGTAAATTAAAATTGTCAGTGTATATTTTTTAATAACTCTATTAGGAAACAATAGTTCATCTATTAGGTTCTTTTTCACCAGTATCTCTCGTTCAATTCTATCTTTGTCACAGATTTTGATTTTACTATTTTTTATTTTTTCCTCTAATAAAATAACCTCGAACGATCTGCTAATTTTTAATAAATATGCAGGAAAAGCTAATGTTAAGCATAATGTAATTAATTCATTTACATTGTTCATGTAACTTATAAAATAGATGAAAGTTGCTACTAGTGCTCCTAAAAATATAGTTATATTAAGTTCTACATCAAATATTTTAAAAATATCTGCTCTATTCATCAGTTAATCATCCTTTCAAGGTTTATTAATACTAATAAATTATTAGATATAGGTATATCATATTATTAATTTAAGAAATTGTCTTTTATAATTTTACTTAATAATAAAAAAGTAGAACCATTTAAAATTAATGGTTCTACTTTTTAACTATTACTAATTTTAAAAATAAACTAATCTACAATATCTAAAAATATATGTTTAGTACTATTTTTGTTTAGTTATATCAAGTGATTTGGGAATTAACAAATAGACAACTATTGAAATGATAATCATGATAATCCCACCTACTAAAGCAGTTGCTACAAAAGCATCATTAAATGATGTTACAGCCTCGTTTGCAAGCTGTTTTATCCCCGTAGCTTTAGCTACTTCGACAGCGCCCACTACAGATTCTTCAGCTACATGAGCTAAATCTCCAACTATACCTTTTGATGAAAAAGATGAAATATCTAAAAATACACGATAAAGCATAGAAGATAGGCTACCAAGTACTGCTACACCAAAAACATTTCCAAGGTCATACATAGACTCTTCAACAGCAGCTGCATTACCTGCTTTTGATGTAGGTGTTTCTAACATTATTAGAGCAGATGCAACTGCTAGTGAAGCCATACCAGCTCCAACTAAAATTAATGCTAAAGCCATTGTAGAATATGATAATGGATGACCAAAGAAATACATAATAAACATGCCAATGGCTGCAATTCCAATTCCGGAAGGTAACACTATTTTCGGTCCAAATCGCGCCGCTAATCCGGGTGCAATTGGTGCAAACACCATATCTCCTATTGCCATAGGTAATAGGTATAAGCCAGCTTTAAAAGGAGAAAGTTCTTCCACAACCTGTAACCATTGTGAAGCTAATAACAAAACAGATGCCATTGCAAACATTGTCATAAATGCAGCAATTGTACCAGCTGAAAATGATCTCTTTTTAAAAAGTCTTACGTCTAACATTGGATCAGAACTTGATAAATTACGTTTAACAAATATCACTATCATGGTAATTGCTAATACTATTACAACCCATGGAATAATATCTGCTAGTCCTTCTTTTGAAAATTCTTTGATACTCCATACCAGTCCAATCATGCCTGCAATTGATAAAATTGTAGAAGGAATATCCCACGAGTGAGACTTTTCTTTTGATAACTTAGACTCTGGTAATAAAAATAAACCTGCTACAACTGCTATTATCGCAAACGGTACATTAATTAAAAATGCCGAGTGCCATGAAAATTGCTCAAGTAAAGCTCCTCCGATAATTGGTCCAAAAACAGCACCTATCGATGAAGCGATTGACCATACAGCTAATGCAGTGGCCCTTTCTTTAGGGTTTTCAAAAATTACTCTTATCATTGAAAGAGTAGTTGGCATTATTAAAGCACCTGCAATACCAAGTAAAAATCGAATAGCTATTACGAACTCTGCACTTTCTGCGAAAAATATAGCTAATGAAACGAGGCCAAATAAAGCAAATCCAGTTAATAATGCTTTTTTTCTTCCCCATTTATCAGCAAAGGCACTCAATGGAATTATAAAGCCAGCTAAAACAAGAGAGTATATATCAACTATCCATAACTGTTGGGTACCAGAAGGCTCTAACTCTCTTACTAATTCCGGTAAAGCCATAATTAATATTGTCATATCCATTGTAACAACAAACAAACTAACAGCTAATACTACTAGTGCAGTCCATCTTTTTTTTGATGTCATCATATCAGTAGTTTTTGTAAAAAATGAAATCATTTAAGTTCCCTCCAATCCTTATAGACCGTGCGATCGGTCTATAAGGATTGTAATCTATTTTTTTACATATTACAACAAAAAATCTTGCGAAATTTAAATGGCTGTATTGTGTTATACAATTATTCTTTGAATTTTTTGTGCTATCATTGATAGTACTTAATACTCATTAAAGGCGTGATGAACTTGAAAGATAAAATACTAGGTGTCGCAAAGGAATTATTTATAAAAAATGGATATAATGCCACTACTACTGGAGAAATTGTTAAATTATCAGAAAGTAGTAAAGGGAATCTTTATTATCACTTTAAAACAAAAGAAAATCTATTTTTAGAAATTTTAAATATAGAAGAATCTAAATGGCAAGAACAGTGGAAAAAGGAACAAATCAAATGTAAAACTAATAGAGAAAAATTTTATTTATATAATGAACTATCTTTAACAACCGAATACTATTATCCACTTCAAAACGCAATAATTGAATTTTGCACTGAATATTATAAAACTAATAGCATTAATGAAAAAATGAATAAATTAGAAAACAAATATATAGATGCTTATCATGTAATTTTTAAGGAGGGTAATTTAAATGGCGAATGGTGTATTAATGATGTTAATGCTGTTAGTAAAATAGCAGCAAACGCTGTTAATGGAATTGTTACCTTTACACATGAACAAAATATTAATGAAAGAATTAAACTTATGAACAAGTTCTCTCAAATTTTTTTAAATGGACTTAGTAAATAATTATATATATATTCTTGAAATACCAATAAATATTATTTCTAAATTACGTTCGTTTTTAAGACAAAATTTCAATAGTACTACACAAAAGGAGAGTGCGAATTCGCACTCTCTTTTCTTGTCTTATTATTAGAATCTCATAATAGATGAATAACATATAATTTAGGACGCTGTGAGAAGATCTCATTTGCATTAACAATCCATTTATCAAGATAATCCCTTACCATTTTTAATTCTATAAACTGTCTGTCTTGTGATATTAACCTCTTTCGCAATCTTACTAATTGCTTTGCCTTCTTCTAACATTTCAACAACACGATGGTAGATAATACGTTTTTGAGGATCTTTAGCATTAGGTGAATATAGTAAAGGGCGTCCTTTATACACACCTTTTTCTTTCGCAACTTGAATACCTTGTGCTTGTCTACGTTTACTTTCATTTCGTTCTTGTTCTGAAACCATTGCTAAGATTTGAACGATTAAATCTTTCATAAATTTATCTAATAGTGGATTACCAATCACTTCATTCATCATAGGTAAACTAGTAATCATCAATTGAACTTCTTTATCCTTTAAATAATTAACTGTGTTAATCACTTCATCATAATTACGACCTAAGCGATCAATCGATTCTACTACAAATCTATCGCCCATTCTCACAAAGTTAAGTGCTTCTTGAAATACGGGTCTATTTTCTACTGACTTTCCCGATTGTTTCTCTGTAAATATTTTCTCTACGCCAAATGTTTTCAAATTATCTAGCTGTCTCTCTAAATTCTGATCTACCGAAGATACTCTTGCATAACCTATAATCATTCATTTTCACTCCACAATTAATATACACCCTAATCATACGTTTAAGTTATTATAAATTCAATAACTCTCTTTGTATGATTAGGGTGTACTTAAAATATACATACACCTTAAATATTTAATTTTTCAATAATTATACTTGTTTAGTTTATTGTTGGTTCTGTTGCAAAGTTGAATTTATAGTATAA
>NZ_KV830630.1:0-18821 GCF_001836805.1 Staphylococcus sp. HMSC062A01 | reverse complement strand
TTAGTCATCAGTCCAATTTATTATAGAGCCAAAATAAAAAATAGGATTAGAACCGAATGTATAAATGTATTTGGTTCTAATCCTATTCTTTATTATAGAGTTATTTTGTCGTTCTTATTTGACTTTCATACTTTGGATTTTGTCATAATCTGGAGTTGCAAATAATGTTTTTTGATTGTCATAAGTTACAAACCCAGGTTTAGCGCCTGAAGGTTTATGAACATTTCTTATTTCCGTGTAGTCTACGGGAATTTGACCAGAATTACCCGCTTTTGAGAAATAACCAGCTAACATAGCTGCCTCTTTAATCGTTTCTTCACTTGGTGCATCATTCAAAATGACAACGTGTGAACCTGGAATATCTTTTGTATGGAACCATATATGGGACTTTTGAGCTTTACGATTAGTTAAATAATCATTTTGTTTATTATTTTTACCTACTAATATAGTATCGCCATCCGTAGAGATATATGTTTGAAGTTGAATTTTATCATTCTTTTTCTTTTTGATGTTTTTACGTTGCTTCATAAATCCCTGTTCTGCTAATTCATCGCGAATATCATCAATTTCATCAACTGTAATATGATCTAATTGTTGTTCAATATTTGCAAAATAATCTATGTTTTCACGTGTTAAATGAATTTGATGATCTAATTCACGTTCACGTGTTTTCATACGATTATATTGCTTGTAGTAATATTGCGCATTAACTGATGGTGATTTAGTAGGATTCAAAGGTATCGTTATTTCCTCATTGGTGTAGTAATTTAATACACTTACAGCGTCATCACCTTGATTAATACGATAAATATTAGCGGTAATTAATTCACCGTAAAGTTGTTGTTTATCTTTATCTTTAGCACTTTCATATTCATCAATTAGTTTACTTAATTTATGCTGATATTTTTGAGATTGTTGTTGCACAAATCGAACTAAATCATTTGCGCGTTGTTTAACGCGTTCTCTTTCACCACGTGCATCATAGTAGCGATCTAATAATTCATGTAAGGACTCATATTCAACCATGTCATCATGAAATTGCATTAATTTCATAAAATAAAAATCTTCTTTTCCAGTTTCATGATTTTTATGGAAAATAGGGACGGGTGTTTTCAATGTCTGGTTGATAACTTCGTCATATGCTTTAGGTAGTGTTTCCGTTGTCATAAATTGATAGCGATTAACAATTTCATTAGTAATGAGTGGGCTAAAGCCTTCGAAAGTGTTTAATAATTGTTTCGCAATTTTACCACTATTGAAATCTATATATTTTAAAGCTTCTTCGCCTGTTATATTAAAAGGGTTCAATTTGTTTTGAGTAGGTGGCGCTTCATATTTGAATCCTGGCATAACAGTACGATATTGATTGGTATTAGGGGTTAAATGTTTAAACCCTTCAATTATTTTGTAATTGTCATCAACAAGTAACAAGTTACTATGTTTACCCATGATTTCTAAGATAACCGTGCGGTAAATGGTATCACCAATTTCATCTTTACTTTCAATATCGATTTCAATACGTCGGTCATTGCCAATCTGACGTATAGCTTTAATAATGCCACCTTCTAGATGCTTTCTAAAAACACGAGCAAACATTGGTGGGTCAAATGGATTATCATATTTTTTAGTCGTAATATGCATTCTTGAAAAACTAGGGTGTATGGATAGTAATAGTTGATGATTTTTGCGATTTTGACGTATAACTATTAGGATAGTGTCATTTTCAGGTTGGTTGATTTTATGAATTCGTCCTGATACTAAAAACTGTATTGATTCAACCATTTTTTTAGTGAATAAGCCATCATATGCCATAAATAATTTCCACCTTCAATTTAATCATTCAGTATATTGTAACATGGTAGAATGATAGCGTCATGATTTAAGTTTATGTTGCATACTCTATACAATTTTAACTACAATATGATATTATATTTAAATAATAGAAGAATAGCTTAGAGAGGTCGTAAGGCATGGATAATGAAAAAGGATTACTAATTGTTCTTTCAGGTCCTTCAGGAGTAGGTAAAGGAACTGTTCGCAAAGAGATATTTGATGATCCAACTACATCATATAAGTACTCTATTTCAATGACGACACGAAATATGCGTGAAGGTGAAGTTGATGGTGTAGATTACTTTTTTAAGACGAAAGAAGAATTTGAAGCTTTAATTCAGGAAGATCAATTTATTGAATATGCTGAATACGTTGGAAATTACTATGGTACACCTGTTCAATATGTTAAGGATACGATGGCTGCTGGACATGATGTGTTCTTAGAAATTGAAGTAGAGGGTGCCAAACAAGTAAGAAAGAAATTTCCAGATGCATTATTTATCTTCCTTGCACCACCTAGCTTAGATCATTTGAAAGAGCGTTTAGTTGGACGTGGCACTGAATCAGACGAGAAGATACAATCCAGAGTAAATGAAGCACGTAAAGAAGTAGAGATGATGAATCTTTATGACTATGTTGTGGTAAACGATGAAGTCCATTTAGCGAAAAAACGTATTCAATCAATTGTTGAAGCAGAACACTTAAAACGCGAACGTGTTGAAGCTATATATAGAAAAATGTTATTGGAGGCCAAAAAATAATGTTAAACCCACCATTAAACCAGTTACAATCTAAAATTAATTCTAAATATTTAATTGCTACGACTGCAGCTAAGCGTGCACGTGAATTAGATGAAAGACCTGAAACTGCTTTATTAAGTGGATATCATTCAGCTAAACCTGTTGGTGAAGCGTTAGAAGAGATTGCTGGCGGTAAAATTACACCAGTAGTTTCTGATGAATTCACAATGTAAAAAAACGAATTAAATATAATTTTTCATATGCACATCTTATTGATTTAAGTATAACCACTTTTCAATAAGATGTGTCTTTTTAATTAAACGTTTAATTTGTGTATAATAAATTTAATATAAATAATGATTAATAATCGAGATAGTAAAAGGGAGAAATACGATTATGAAACAAATTTTACTAGCTGTTACAGGTGGTATTGCAGCATATAAAGCAATAGATTTAACGAGCAAATTAACACAAGCCGGTTATGATGTACGCGTGATGTTATCAGAACATGCTCAAGAATTTGTTACTCCACTAGCTTTCCAAGCTATTAGTAGAAATCCAGTATATACTAATACGTTTAAGGAAGAGAATCCACAAGAAATTCAACATATCGCACTAGGCGATTGGGCAGATGCGATTGTAGTTGCCCCAGCTACTGCCAATGTGATAGCTAAATTAAGTGTGGGAATAGCAGATGATATTTTGACATCAACCTTGATAGCTACTGAGACGCCAAAGTTTATTGCCCCAGCAATGAATGTACATATGTATGAAAACAACCGCACGCAACATAATATTAACGTTTTAATGCAAGATGGATATCACTTTATTGAACCTGGGGATGGTTATTTAGCATGTGGTTATGTTGCTAAAGGACGAATGGAAGAACCTTTGCAGATTGTCAAAGTCCTGAATGATTTTTTTAATTCTCAAAAGGTAAAAGAAGAGAGTTCATTTAAAGGTAAACATGCGTTAGTGACAGCTGGACCAACTGTCGAGGTGATTGACCCAGTTCGTTTTGTATCAAATCGTTCTTCTGGAAAAATGGGTTACGCTTTAGCTGAGGCGTTAAGAAATAGAGGTGCCCACGTTACATTAGTAACTGGACCAACACAACTAACTGATCCGATTGATATAGATGTTGTTCATATTGAAAGTGCAGAGGAAATGTTTGAAGCGGTGACGACACGTTTTGATAAACAAGATATGGTTATTAAAGCAGCAGCTGTTTCAGATTATACGCCAATGGAAGTATTAGATCATAAAATGAAAAAGCAAGATGGCGCTTTAGCTGTGACGTTTAAACGTACTAAAGATATTCTTAAATATTTAGGTGAACATAAAGGACAACAATACTTAGTTGGGTTCGCTGCTGAAACGCAAAATATAGAAGCATATGCACAAGATAAGTTAAAACGAAAAAATGCAGATGTCATTATTTCAAATAATGTAGGTGACAAGACGATTGGTTTTAAATCAGATGATAATGAATTGACAATGCATTTTAAAAATAAAGAAATGATTAATATTAAGAGAGGCAAAAAAGTTCAATTAGCTGAACAAATTTTAGATGAATTAGAAACTAGGTGGCAATAATGATTGCAAAGGTAATAGTAGATATTCCTTCTAAGAGCGTTGACTTCAAATTTGATTATCTTATACCCAAAAATTTAGAAGCGTTTATTCAAGTTGGCGTCAGAGTTGTAGTTCCATTCGGTCCTCGTACAATTCAAGGATACGTAATGAATATTGAAACCGAACCAAGTGATGATATTAATCTTGAAAAACTTAAAGAAATCAGAGTAGTTCAAGATATAAAGCCTGAATTAACTTCTGAATTAATTCAATTAAGTGAATGGATTAGCCATTATCATGTATCAAAAAGTATTTCTGTATTAGAGGTCATGTTACCGAGTGCTATCAAAGCTAAATATACTAAAGTCTTTGAAGTTGTGAAACATAATGATATGGATGAGCAGTTGCTAAAATTTTTTGATTCCGACGGTCAATATAAGTATAAAGATGCTCAAAAAAATGACCATCTTCCTATTTTAAATAAACTCTTAAAGGCTGGGACTGTAAAAGAAGTAACCCTATTATCTCAAAATATTAAAAAGAAAACACAGAAAGCTGTACGTATTATAGATGGATATCATCCAGATGAAGTCCTTGCTGAACTTGAGAAAAAAATCAAACAATATGATGTATATGCTTACCTTCTAGATGAGCGCCATAAAACTGTCTTTTTAAAAGATATGGAAGAAATGGGTTTTTCTAAATCAAGTATTGACGGATTAGTTAAAAAAGGTTTTATCGAAAAATATAATGCTGAAGTAGAGCGTGATCCTTTTGCTAATCGAGTGTTTGAACAAGAAGAGAAACGAGAACTGACTTCAGAACAACGTATTGCTTATGAAAATATTAAAGAGAAAATTAATAATAGTGAACAACGAACATTCTTACTACATGGCGTGACAGGTTCAGGTAAAACTGAAGTTTACTTGCAAACTATTGAAGAAGTACTTAATAAAGGTAAAGAAGCAATGATGTTAGTCCCTGAAATTGCATTAACACCTCAAATGGTTTTACGATTTAAGCGTCGTTTTGGTGATGATGTAGCAGTATTACATTCTGGCTTATCTAATGGTGAACGGTATGATGAATGGCAAAAGATTAGAGATGGTAGAGCCCGTGTTAGTGTTGGAGCTCGTTCAAGTATTTTTGCCCCTTTTAAAAATTTAGGAATTATCATTATAGATGAAGAGCATGAATCAACGTATAAACAAGAGGATTATCCCCGTTATCACGCGAGAGATATTGCTGAATGGAGAAGTCAATTTCATCAATGTCCTCTAGTCTTAGGAAGTGCAACACCAAGTTTAGAATCATATGCGCGCGCTGAAAAAGGTGTGTATCAGCTACTAACGTTACCTACAAGGGTTAATCAACAGGCTTTACCTTCAATAGATATTGTTGACATGCGAGAAGAATTAAGCGCTGGCAATCGTTCGATGTTTTCTATTGAATTACGAGAGGCTATTGAAGAACGATTACGTAAAAATGAGCAAATCGTATTATTTCTTAATCGTCGAGGATATGCATCATTTATGTTATGTCGAGATTGTGGTTATGTACCACAATGTCCACACTGTGATATCTCATTAACCTATCATAAGTCTACGGACCAATTAAAATGTCATTATTGTGGTTATCATGAGATGGCTCCGAATAAGTGTCCTAATTGTGAGAGTTCGCATATACGTCAAGTAGGGACTGGTACACAACGCGTAGAAGAAATCTTGCAACAAGAATTTGAAGAAGCGCGTATTATACGAATGGATGTTGACACAACTTCTAGAAAAGGTGCTCACGAGAAATTACTTACTGAATTTGAAGAAGGTAAGGGCGATATTTTATTAGGCACACAAATGATTGCAAAAGGGTTGGACTATCCCAATATTACACTAGTAGGTGTTTTGAACGCAGATACAATGTTAAATCTACCTGATTTCCGTGCTAGTGAACGAACGTATCAACTATTAACGCAGGTAGCTGGAAGAGCGGGTCGTCATGATAAACCGGGTAGAGTTATTATTCAAACATACAATCCAGAACACTATGCTATTGAAGATGTTCAAAAGAACGATTATCTAACCTTTTATCAAAAAGAGATGGAATTCAGAAAGATAGGTAAATACCCACCATACTATTTCTTAATTAATTTTACGATATCTCATAAAAATATGAAAAAAGTGATGGAGGCCTCTAAACATATTCATCAAATTTTATTACAACATCTAACGGATCGCGCGTTAGTTTTAGGGCCATCTCCAGCAGCCATCGCACGAATTAACAATGAACATCGTTTTCAAATTTTAGTTAAATATAAGAGCGAACCAGAATTACTGAAAGCACTTCAATTTTTAGATGATTATTATCATGAAGCTTATTTAAAGGATAAGCTAGTATTAAAAATAGACATTAATCCGCAAATATTAATGTAAAAAATAAGAGTTACGCAATTATTAGGGATGGATTACTAAATTGCGTAACTCTTTTACTTTAATTACATTACAACATTTCCGTTTTCATCAGCTGGTCTTAATAAAGTTAAGACGCCACTTATAATTGCAATAATGTGTGGAATTCCTGTCCAGAAAAAGGCCAAGTGTAAAAGTCCTGACATTGTTTTACCTGCATAAAATTTATGAACGCCGAAACCGCCTAAAAAGAATGCGAGCACAATGTATATAATTTTATTTACTTCCATATTCACACCTCCACTGTTAAATATTGTATTTATTGGTATCTTTAATATATATTTTAAAGGTATAGAAAATAAAAGCAATTAAAACAGATTGAAGTACCTAAATTTAAGACTAAGGTCGCATTTCAAAGTGATTTAAGTTATAATAATATGATGAATTTTTCAAGAGGAGCATATTTAATGGCGATACAAAAATTAGTCCAGTCAACGCATCCTGTATTAACTAAACAAGCACAACCTATTAAAGCGTATGATGCTACATTAAAAGATTTATTATTAGATTTGGAAGACACATTATATGCAAAAGAGGCCTCAGCTTTATGTGCGCCTCAAATCGGCATAAGTAAACAAGTAGCTATCATTGATATGGAATTTGAAGGATTATTGCAACTAATCAATCCTAAAATTAAATCAGAATCTAATGATAAAATAATCGATCTTGAAGGATCTGTAAATTTACCGGGTATATATGGAGAAGTCGAACGTAGTAAAATGATTACAATTGAAGCGAATGATTTAGAAGGTAATACGATTGAACTAACTGCATATGACGATGTAGCTAGAATGATACTGCATATAATCGATCAAATGAATGGTATACCATTTACAAAACGTGCACAGCATTTATTAACTGATGAAGAAGTGGAGGCGTATTTTGAAAATGACTAAAGTGATATTTATGGGGACACCTGATTTTTCAACTAAAGTATTGGAAATGTTAATCGAAGAGCATGACGTCATAGCAGTCGTGACTCAACCCGACAGACCAGTTGGGCGTAAACGGGTATTAACGCCACCACCTGTTAAACAAGTGGCTGAAGAACACAATTTACCTGTGCTTCAACCAGAAAAATTAATTCAATCTGATGAATTGGAGCAACTATTACAGTTAGAGCCCGATTTAATCGTTACTGCAGCTTTCGGACAGTTATTGCCTGAACAGTTATTACAATTACCTAAGTTAGGTGCAATTAATGTTCATGCATCATTATTACCAAAGTATCGCGGTGGCGCACCAATACATCAAGCGATAATAGATGGTGAAGCTCAAACAGGAATCACAATCATGTATATGGTTAAAAAGCTAGATGCAGGAAATATTATTTCACAAAAAGCTATTAATATTGAAGATAATGACGATGTAGGTACGATGCATGATAAGCTTAGTGTACTCGGTGCTAAACTACTAAAAGAAACGCTACCTTCAATTGTAAATCGCACGAATGATAGTATTGCACAAGATGATGCACAAGCAACATTCGCTTCAAATATTAGCAGAGAAGATGAAAGAATTGATTGGACTATGAATGCAAAAGATATTCATAATCATATTCGTGGCTTATCACCATGGCCAGTTGGCTATACAACTATGGATGATACAAATTTAAAATTATATGCAGCACATATCGTCAGTAATAAAAATGGTCAACCTGGTGAGATCATAGAGACGACTAAAAAGTCAATTGTTGTTGCTACAGGATCAGATGATGCAATTGCTTTAACAGATATTCAATTAGCTGGCAAGAAACGTATGCTGGCATCAAATTATTTAAGCGGTGTACAAGAATCGCTAGTTGGGAAAATATTAAAATGACACAATCAGTGAGAGAATTAGCGTTTCAAACAATTCAAGAAATATTTAATGACTATGCATACAGTAATCTGAGAATCAATGAAGTTTTATCTGCTGGTAATGTTTCTAATATCGATAAACCTTTATATACTGAACTCGTATATGGGACAGTAAAGAGAAAATTGACATTGGATTTCTATCTTAGACCTTTTGTGAAGACTAAAATAAAAAGTTGGGTCAGACAACTGTTATGGATGAGTTTATATCAATATATTTATCTAGATAAAGTACCGAATCATGCCATTATCAACGAAGCAGTAAATATTGCAAAGCATCGTGGGGGGCCTCATAACGGTAATGTTGTAAACGCAATATTGAGAACAATCTTTAGAAGTGAATTGCCAAGTTTAGAATCTATTAAGAATGATAAGCAGCGTATGGCCATTGAATATAGTATTCCAAAGTGGATTATTGAACATTGGATTACGCACTATGGTGTTGAAACGACACGAAAGATTGCATCATCATTTTTTGATCAAACTGCGGGTACAGTACGTGTTAATACAAGTAAAAATAAAGTTGAAGACGTTGTGTCAAGTTTGCAAGGTGAAGGATATGAAGTTAAAGTCGATGAATTGATTCCATATTGTTTACATCTAAAAGGGCGTCCAATTATTGAATCTTTAAACTTTAAGAATGGTAATATTTCTATTCAAGATAAAAGCTCAATGTTTGTAGGATATTTGATGGATGTTAAAGAAAATGATGTTATTTTAGATGCTTGTAGTGCACCTGGAGGTAAAGCGTGTCACATAGCTGAGTTATTGGCGCCAAGTGGTCACGTGGATGCTACAGATATCCATAAGCATAAAATTGGTTTAATAAAAGAAAATGTTGTAAAGTTACAACTTAATAACATTAAAGCTTTTGATCATGATGCAACAAAACCTTACAAAGATGTATATGACAAAATTCTCGTCGATGCACCGTGTAGTGGTTTAGGTGTGCTTAGACACAAGCCAGAAATTAAATATGTTCAAACGCAACAAGATATTCAAGACTTAGTTGAATTACAGTTAGAGATATTAGACAATGTGAAAGATAACTTGAAACCTGGTGGTACACTAGTTTATTCAACATGCACTATTGAACAACTTGAAAATGAAAATGTTATTTATACATTTTTAAAAAATAATAAAGACTTCGAATTTGAACTTATGACTCACCCAGTTACCGGTGAACAAGTGAAGACAATACAAATTCTACCCCAAGATTTTAATTCGGATGGCTTTTTCATCACTAAAATAAAAAGAAAGGAAAGTTAAGATGATAACTACTGAAAAAAAGAAGAAAAATAAATTCTTGCCTGATTTTGAAAAACAGTCGATTTACTCATTAAGATATGATGAAATGCAAGAATGGTTAGTAGAACACGGCCAACAAAAATTTAGAGCCAAACAAATATTTGAATGGTTATATCAAAAGCGCGTAGATAGCATTGATGACATGACAAATTTATCCAAAGATTTGCGTCAAGTTTTAAAAGATAATTTTGCAATGACAACTTTAACTACTGTTGTTAAACAAGAAAGTAAAGATGGAACAATTAAATTCCTATTTGAACTACAAGATGGCTATACTATTGAAACCGTATTAATGCGACATGACTATGGAAATTCAGTTTGTGTGACAACTCAAGTTGGTTGTCGTATCGGTTGTACATTCTGTGCCTCAACATTAGGAGGCTTAAAACGTAATTTAGAAGCAGGAGAAATTGTTTCACAAGTCTTAACAGTTCAAAAAGCATTAGATGCAACTGATGAACGTGTATCCCAAATTGTTATAATGGGTATTGGTGAACCTTTTGAGAATTATGATGAAATGATGGATTTCTTACGTATTGTTAATGATGACAACAGTTTAAACATCGGTGCACGCCATATTACAGTTTCAACATCAGGTATTATTCCACGTATTTATGATTTTGCCGAAGAAGACATTCAAATTAACTTTGCCGTAAGTTTGCATGCAGCTAAAGATGAAATTCGATCTAAATTAATGCCGATTAACAGAGCATATCATGTAGATAAATTAATGGAAGCAATCAAATATTATCAAGAAAAAACAAATCGCCGTGTGACATTTGAATATGGATTGTTCGGTGGCGTAAATGATCAACTAGAGCACGCACGTGATTTAGCACATCTTATTAAAGATTTGAATTGTCATGTTAACTTAATCCCAGTTAATCATGTTCCAGAACGAAATTACGTCAAAACACCTAAAGACGATATTTTTAAATTTGAAAAAGAACTAAAACGATTAGGTATTAATGCTACAATTAGAAGAGAACAAGGATCAGATATTGACGCAGCATGTGGACAATTAAGAGCGAAGGAACGACAAGTAGAAACGAGGTAATCACAATGCTAAACGCACAATTTTTCACAGATACTGGACAACATAGAAATAAAAATGAAGATGCAGGAGGTATTTTTTATAACCAAACCCAACAACAGTTATTAGTATTATGTGATGGTATGGGTGGTCATAAAGCGGGGGAAATTGCAAGTCAGTTTGTTACTTATGAACTTCAAAAACGTTTTGAAGATGAGAATTTTATAGAGTATGAACAAGCCGAAACTTGGTTGCGTTTTAATTTAAAAGAGATTAATCGTGAACTATTTGAATATGCTCAAACTAATGAAGAATACAAAGGTATGGGTACAACATGCGTTTGTGCCCTTGTATTTGATAAACAATTGGTAGTGGCCAATATAGGGGATTCTAGAGCCTATCTAATTAACTCTAGAGAAATTGAACAAATTACTTATGATCATTCGTTTGTAAATCATTTAGTAATGACAGGTCAAATAACTGAAGAAGAAGCTTTTACACACCCGCAACGTAATATTATTACTAAAGTAATGGGGACAGATAAACGAGTGAGTCCAGATATATTTACAAAACGTTTTAATCATTATGACTTTATAATGTTAAATTCTGATGGCTTAACGGACTATGTTAGAGGTGAAATTATTCATGAGTCTTTCAATGAATCATTATCATTAGAAGAACATGGGGAGCAACTAATTCAATTAGCATTAAATCATGATTCAAAAGATAACATCAGTGTCTTAATAGCAGCTATTGAAGGTGATCATCTATGATTGGAAAGATAGTTAGTGAACGTTACAAAATAGTAGATAAGCTTGGTGGCGGGGGTATGAGTACCGTTTACTTAGCAGAAGATACCATTTTAAATCGTGAAGTAGCGATTAAAGCAATCTCTATTCCTCAGAATGAAAAAGAAGAAACGATGAAGCGTTTCGAACGTGAAGTTAACAATGCGACACAACTTTCACATGAAAATATTGTTGAAGTATATGATGTTCAAGAAGATGAAGAGTTCTTCTTTCTAATTATGGAATATATAGATGGACCTACCTTATCAGAATACATACATAGCCATGGACCTTTAAGTGTAGATACAGCTATTGATTTCACGAATCAGATTTTAAAAGGTGTGGCTCAAGCACATGAAAAACTTATCATACATAGAGATATAAAACCTCAGAACATTTTAATTGATAAGAATAAAACATTAAAAATTTTTGACTTTGGAATTGCAAAAGCGTTAAGTGAAACATCTATGACACAGACGAATCATGTATTAGGTACAGTTCAGTATCTCTCACCAGAACAAGCTAAAGGTGAAACTACGAATGAAGCAACTGATATCTATTCCATTGGTATTGTTCTTTACGAAATGTTAGTTGGTGAACCGCCTTTTAATGGTGAGACAGCCGTTAGTATCGCAATAAAACATATTCAAGATTCAATTCCAAATGTAACGGAGTTAAGATCTGAAATACCTCAATCACTTAGTAATGTCGTACTTAAAGCAACGGAGAAGAAAACCTCTGATCGCTATCAAAGTGTTAAAGATATGAAAGAAGATTTAAGTAGTGTGCTTGTCTCTAGTCGTGCTAATGAAAAGAAGCATTCTATTGAAGAAGATGAGACAAATACAGTATCGATTGATAGACAAGATATTAAAAGTAAAATAAAAGAAGAAAGTGAACAAAAACAAATTGCACAAACGATGCAAATACCGATTGTTAATGAGCATCATTTTCAAACTAGCGAAGCACAAATCTATGAACCACCTAAGAAAAAACGTTCAAAAAAGAAGAAATTCGCTATTGTGCTTATTTTACTTTTATTAGTCGCAAGTTTATTTGGTTTTATAGCGATGGGCATGTTTGGTAGTAAATATGCGGAAATGCCTAATCTTAAAGGTAAAACTGAAAAAGAAGCGGAAAAAATTCTGCGACAATCTCATTTAGAAATTGGTAATATCTCTAGAGATTACAGTGATGATTATCCGGAAAATAAAATAATAAAGACTAAACCAAAACAAGGTGAAAGAGTTAATCAGCATGAAAAAGTAGATATTGTGCTTTCAAAAGGGCCCGAACGTGCTAAAATGCCTAATGTTATGGGCATGAAAAAAGCAGATGCATTAGATAAATTGAAACAATCTAAACTTGATCATGTGACAGTCAATCAAGAATATAATAATCAGGTACCTAAAGGTGCTATAGCTAAGCAAAGTGTTAATCCTGATAGTTATGTTCGCATAAACGATCATCAAATTACTTTAACCGAATCATTAGGTGTTAAAAAGGTATATGTTAAAAATTATGAAAATAAAAATTATCAAACTGCAAAGAAAGAACTTGAAAAAAGTGGTCTGAAAGTACAAATGACAACAGAATCAAGTAATAATGTTAAAAAGGATAATATTATTTCACAAAGCCCTAAAAATACAGAGGTTGAAGAGGGAAGTACAGTACAATTCATTGTTTCAAAAGGAAAAGCATCTTCAAAAGATGAAGACAAAGATTCAGAGAAATCTAAATCTTCTAGTGAAGACAAGTCTGATGATAAACAAAAAGTTAAGAATTATACAGAAACATATCACATCCCATATACGGGAGATGACGAAAGTCAAAAAGTTCAAGTTTACATTAGAGATAAGGACAATAGTGGCACATCTGCTAGCCAAACGTTTAGTATAAAAGATGACAAAACGATAACGATTCCGCTTAAAATTGAGCAAGGCTCAGACGCGGGCTATACGATCAGAGTTGATGGCGATGTAATTGCAGATAAAGATATAGAATATTAAATTTAACCCTTTTAGTGAATGGAATAATGCACATTCGCTAAAAGGGTTTCTTCATGAAAAATATATCGTAAAATTATTATGTAAACTAAAAAATAAATATATTATGATAAATCATTTCTTCAATTCACTTCTGAATATAATAATCTTCAAGCATTTGCTATAATAATTTAATATAAATAATGATTAAGAGGTGTCATTTTGGAAACTGGACGAATTATCAAACTAATTAGTGGTGTCTATCAAGTCGATGTTGATGGAACTTTATATGATACTAAACCACGCGGTCTTTTCAGAAAGAAGAAATTTTCACCAATTGTGGGGGATATCGTTGATTTTGAAATTCAAAACACAAGTGAGGGCTATATTCATCACGTTCACGAGCGTCATAATGAATTGAAACGACCACCAGTTAGTAATATTGATGGCTTAATCATCGTGATGAGCGCTGTAGAACCAGATTTTTCAACGCAATTGTTAGATCGCTTCTTGGTTATAGCGCATTCGTATAATTTAGAGCCGAGTATTCTAGTGACTAAAAAGGATTTAGCCTCTGAAAATGAAATTGAACAAATTAATGCGTGGTTAAAAATTTATGAAGAAATTGGTTACAATACGCAATTTGTAGGTAAGCATACGAATCAACAAGAAGTTGTGGCTACATGGCCTAAAGGGCTCATTGTATTAAGTGGTCAATCAGGTGTAGGTAAATCAACGTTTATCAATGCGTTTAAACCAGAACTAAATTTAGAAACTAATCATATCTCTAAGTCGCTTAATCGTGGTAAACATACAACTAGACATGTAGAGTTGTATGAAAGAGAATCTGGTTTTATCGCAGATACACCTGGATTTAGTGCGCTAGATTTCGATCATATTGATAAAGATGAATTGAAGCATTATTTTATAGAAATGAATCGCTTTGGTGAGGAATGTAAATTTCGAAATTGCAACCACATTAAGGAACCAAAGTGTCATGTCAAACAGCAATTAGAAAATGGTTATTTAGCACAATTTCGCTATGATCACTATATTCAATTATATAATGAAATTTCAAATAGAAAGGTCAGATATTAATGAAGAAAATCTACCCATCACTTTTATCAGCCGATTTTTTAAATTTAGAGAATGAAATTAAAGCTTTAGAAGAAGCACAAATTGATGGTCTGCACTTTGATGTAATGGATGGTCAATTTGTACCTAATATTTCTATTGGTATTCCTATTCTTGATTCAGTTAGAGCAATTACTCAATTACCGATTGATGTTCACTTAATGATCGAACAACCTGAACAATATATTAATACCTTTGCTGAACACGGTGCTGACATGATATCAATACATGTAGAGGCTACACAGCATATTCATAGAGCATTACAAATGATAAAAAATGCCGGAAAGAAGGCTGGCGTTGTAATTAATCCTGGTACACCAGTTGAGTCATTATTGCCAGTACTTGAAATTGTTGATTTTGTACTTGTTATGACTGTAAATCCAGGATTTGGTGGTCAATCATTTATAGAAGCATGTGCATCAAAAGTGAAAATCTTAAGAGATTTAAGACAATCATTAAATTTAAATTTTAATATCGAAGTTGATGGTGGTATCAACAATGAAACTATTAAAATATGTGCTGATAATGGGGCAGATATGTTTGTTACCGGTTCTTATTTCTTTAAACAGAAAGATTATGGTAAGGTAACACAATTATTGAAAGGCTGATATTGATATGCGAATCAATTTATTATGTAGTGACCGTCATTTGCCATCAGATGTATTAACCGCATTGAAGAAGGACCGCTGGGGCGGGATTGATAGAGGTGCACTTATTCTAATAAATCATTCTATTATTCCAGTTTTCTCAGTTGGAGATTTTGATTCTGTTTCAGAAGAAGAACGTCATCAATTGAAACACGAATTAAATATCAAACCAGTTAAGGCTGAAAAAGATGATACTGATTTGGCATTAGGTGTAGAGGAAGCTGTTAATAGAGGATTTACAGAAATACATATTTATGGCGCAACAGGTGGTAGATTAGATCATTTTATGGGTGTTTTACAAATACTACAAAAGCCAAAATATGTAGAACAAAACATCGTAATTATTGTTGAAGATCTACAAAATGAAATTAAGTTATTGAAGAAAGGTAGTCATGAAATTCATAAATTACAAAATTATCCATATGTTTCATTTATTCCAGTTAGTGATATGGTTGCTTTGTCATTAGTTGGATTTAAATACAATTTGAATCATCAACCTCTTGAAAAAGGATCTACACTTACATTATCGAATGAGGTTAAAGAGAAAATTGCACAAATCGAAGTACATGATGGACAAGTCTTACAAATTAGAAGTAGAGATGCAAATTAAAATTAAGCATAAAAAAATGCCTTCACCACATATGAAGGCATTTTTTAGTGCATTATATTTATTAAACTCTAGTAACTTTACCAGATTTTAAAGCACGAGCAGAAACCCAAACTTTTTTAGGTTTTCCGTCAACTAAAATTCTAACTTTTTGAAGGTTAGCATTAAATCTGCGTTTATTCGCATTTAAAGCGTGTGAACGATTATTACCAGTCGATGCTTTACGACCTGTTACGTAACATTGTTTACCCATCAAAGTACCTCCTTTAATAAATATAAATACACTTGACTACTTATATACTTCAATAAGATACCATATATAAAATTTTAAAGCAACGAAATTAAAGGCGTTTTCTTTAAAAATGTTTTGAAATTTATAATTTATGGTATAATTGTAAGCTGAGGAGTTATGTAATATATTTAAGTAAGTTATTAAGACTTATTTATGGAAGAATCGGTTATTTTCAATTATGAATTTAATTGTAAGTCATTTTTAAACAAATTTCAGGAGGAATATAAAGATGACAATAGAAATCTCAAATGATTATGGTAAAATCGATATCTCAAATGAAGTCATTGCTTCTGTAGTAGGCAGCAAAGCTGTTGAAAGCTATGGTATTGTAGGTATGGCATCAAGACAACAAGTTAGAGATGGCATTGCCGAAATTTTAGGACATGAAAATTATGCTAGAGGCATTGAAGTAAAAGAAAACAATGGTGTCATTGATATAGATATGTATATTATTGTAAGCTATGGTGTAAAAATTTCAGAAGTAGCAAACAACGTACAATCATCAGTAAAATATACACTTGAAAACTCACTAAATGTTAAAGTGAATTCAATTAATATATTTGTACAAGGTGTAAGACTTAATAATAAGGGCAAGTAGGTATAGGAGGACTTAGCAGGATGATTAGCAAAATTAATGGTAAATTATTTGCCGATATGATAATACAAGGGGCACAAAATTTATCTAATAATGCAGATTTAGTGGATTCTTTAAATGTATACCCTGTGCCAGATGGCGACACAGGAACGAATATGAATCTTACAATTACTTCTGGACGTGAAGAAGTTGAAAATAATTTATCTCAAAGCATTGGTGAATTAGGGAAGACATTCTCTAAAGGATTACTTATGGGTGCTCGTGGCAACTCAGGTGTTATTCTATCTCAATTATTTAGAGGTTTCTGTAAAAATATCGAAACTGAAAATGAAATAAATGCGCAACAACTTGCAAGTAGTTTTCAAGCGGGAGTTGATACAGCTTATAAAGCAGTGATGAAACCGGTTGAAGGTACGATCTTAACTGTTGCTAAAGATGCTGCAAAAGCTGCGGTTAATAAAGCCGAAGAAACAGATGATTGCGTTGAAGTTATGGAATATACAATTGCGGAAGCTGAAAAATCATTAAATAATACGCCAAATCTACTTGCCGTATTAAAAGAAGTTGGTGTAGTAGATAGTGGCGGTAAAGGATTACTATGTGTGTATGAAGGCTTCTTAAAAGGATTGACAGGTCAAACTATTGAAGCTAAAAAAGAAAAGTTAAACACAGAAGAATTAGTACATGAAGAACATGATTTCCACGGTGTGATAAATACTGAAGATATTAAATACGGCTATTGTACTGAAATGATGGTTCGCTTTGGAAAAGATAAAAGAGCATTTGATGAACAAACATTTAGAACAGATATGAGTCAATTCGGTGATTCTTTACTTGTGATTAATGATGATGAAATTGTTAAAGTGCACGTACATACTGAAACGCCTGGTGAAGTGTTCAACTATGGTCAAGAGTATGGTGAACTTATTAAATTAAAAGTTGAAAATATGCGTGAACAACATCGTGAAGTGATTAGAAAAGAGAAACTAAATCATCATTCTGAACAGCAAGAAGAATCAAAAACAGTTGAGACTGCGATTATCGCGATTTCAATGGGTGATGGTATTTCTGAATTGTTTACATCTATGGGTGCGACACATATCATAAGTGGTGGGCAAACAATGAATCCTTCAACAGAAGATATTGTGAAAGTAATTGAGCAATCGCAATGCAAACGCGCTATTATTCTACCGAATAATAAAAATATTAGAATGTCGAGTGATCAAGCTGCAACTTTAGTTGAAGCGGATACAGTTGTTATACCTACAACATCAATTCCACAAGGTATTGCGGCATTGTTCCAATACGATCCTTCATCATCACTTGAAGATAATCACTCTCATATGACAACAGCATTAGAATCAGTGAAATCTGGTTCAGTAACATTTGCTGTTCGTGACACTAAAATTGATGGTGTAGAAATTAAAAAAGGCGAATTCATGGGATTGTCAGAAAGCAAAATTGTTACAAGCAATGATGATGAATTTGCTACAGTCACTGGTTTGCTTAAAGCTATGCTTAACGAAGATAGTGAAATTTTAACTATCATTGCTGGTGAGGATGCAAATGATGAAATCTCTGACAAATTAGTAGAATGGGTTGAAAGTGAATACCCAGATGTTGAAGTAGAAGAACATAATGGTGGGCAACCGATTTATCAATATTTATTCTCAGTTGAATAACTAATTACTAAAATAGCTATGAAGTAATCTATGACTATAGAATGCTTCATAGCTATTTTTTATGTTTGAATGCAAAAATGGCGCAATTACCTCTATAATTATTAGCTACCAAACAAAATAAAAAAGAAAGGTAATGCGCCTATGTGTAAGTCTATATTAAATACATTAAGAATTAAAGATAAAAATCTAAAATTTTCAGATGAAGTGATTGAGAAAAAAACAAAGGACGAATGAGCTTGTTTTACTGTGCCGAGCTCACTTATCAACCTACACATTGTGAA
>NZ_KV830629.1:12200-36732 GCF_001836805.1 Staphylococcus sp. HMSC062A01 | reverse complement strand
TTGGACTCATCAGTCCGATTTGACGTAGAGCCGTAAATCAACACTTCAAAATAAAATAGTCTGTGAACCTGAAATTGTCGAAGTAACTCGCCGGATTGGATCTAGAGTAATTTATCTTTATCCACAAGTGATTGAAGCTTATCAAAAAGTAAATAATAGAATAGGTGTATGATAAAGGTCAGCACTCAGAACTTTAGGTGACCAATATAAAAAAATAAAGTGTAATATTAAATGATACAACTTAAAATTCAATATTAACGAGGTAGCGAATGTGATTAACATGATTACTTAAACTTTTAAGAGGAGAATAAAAAGTGGAATTTAATATTAAAGTCACTATAGAAAAATGAGAACCATCTAAAAAAGAAATAATCATAAGCCTCTTTGTATTAATTGTAATTATAGCTAGTATTTATTATAAATTTCATTAAAAACAGGATTTCCTTTTAGGAAGTCCTGTTTTTCAGATGTTAAATTAACCCTAATAACTTATCCACATTTTCTTCGGTAGTAGCCCAACTTGTCGCAAATCTAACAACACGATGATTATCATCATATTTCTCCCAAATCGCGAACTTTACTTTTTGTTTCAACTCTTTAATCTTTTCTTCACTAAGTACAAAAAATTGTTGATTAGTAGGTGAATCAAAGTAAAGTTGATAGCCTTTTTCAAGAAATCCTTTTTTCATTTTATTAGCCATATTTATGGCATGACGGCTAATATCTAAATATAAATTATTAGTGAATAATTCCAGAAATTGTACACCTACTAAACGACCTTTAGCAAGTAATGCACCATGTTGTTTGATTCGAGTGGTAAAGTGTTTTGGCTCATTATTTTTAGTGAAAACGATGGCTTCACCACATAGCGCACCTATTTTAGTACCACCTATATAAAAGATGTCGCAATATTTAGCAATATCTTCAAATGTTAAATCACTTTGATCACTCATTAAACCATAGCCTAAACGCGCACCATCCATAAATAAGGGTACATTATGTTCTTTACACACGTCAGCAAGATTCTTCAATTCTTTTTTACTATATAAAGTACCGTATTCTGTAGGGTGTGAAATATAAACCATTCCTGGAAAGACCATATGTTCACGTTTAAAATCATTGTAAAACGTATCTAGATATGCATTAACTTCTTTTGGTCTAATTTTACCTTCGTGAGATGGGACAGTTAAAACTTTATGACCACTAAATTCAATAGCACCGCCCTCATGTACAGCTACGTGACCAGTGTCAGCTGAAATCACACCTTCATATGGCTCTAGTATCGAATTAATAACAACTTGATTGGTTTGCGTACCACCAAGTAAGAATCGTACAGTCGCTTCTGGACACTTGATGGCTGATTTAATTTCTTCAGCTGCTTGCTTTGAAAATTGATCATCACCATAGCCAGAGGCCTGGATTAAATTGGTATCAAATATTCGTTGTAATACTTTTTCATGTGCACCTTCAAGGTAGTCATTTTCAAAAGAAATCATATAATACCCCACAATCTAAATAATTTAATTATTCTGAAAATTTAATAGAATGACTTTATTATACAATAATTTATCTCTTATGTGAATTTAATATTTTGAATATATAATTGTAAGCGTTTTAATAAAATGTAAGTTATAGTATGAATTAATTTGCGATTTAAATGTAAAAAGACTATGATTTAAACAAATAAGTTGAATTGGAGTGTTGTAGAATGAGTAAAATCAAATTTAAAAAGATTCAAGAAAAAACACTGGATGAGTTAGAAAAAGAAATTAATATGTATCTTGAAAGTGATGAAGGAAGTCAATTTGAAGTTCTAAATATTTCAATAGACAAAATAGAAGAACGTAAATTTCCAAATAATGAAGAAGTGCTAAATGCCATCTTGATCTTAAATGCTAAGTAAATAATTTAAATTATAAAATTAAATAGGAGTATTATTTTATGAAATTCATGTTCGGCCCAGATTTGGGAACTGTTTTTACGATTTTATTAGCACTAGGCTTTGTGATAAATCTAGTACTAGCTTTTATTATCATCTTTTTAGAAAGAAATAGAAGAAGTGCGTCTTCTACATGGGCGTGGCTCTTTGTATTGTTTGTTTTACCATTAATCGGGTTTATTCTTTATTTATTTTTTGGCAGAACTGTTTCAAAAAGAAAAATGGAGAAAAATAATAGTTAAAAATTATGAGATTAAGCAATTTAAAGTTGCTTAATCTCTTTTTTGCTACCTCGTCGTAGTTAATATGACAAATGTCATATTAAAATCGTGACAATTTAAACTAATTTTAAATTCGATTAAAAGATAAAGTAGATATATAAATTAAAAGGATGTGAGGTCGTTATGATATATATAAAGCAATTAAAGAAATCGTTTGGTAAAAAGACAGTTTTGAATAATATCTCATTAGATATCGAGGAAGGAAAGTGTACTGCATTAATCGGAAAAAATGGTGCAGGAAAGTCCACTTTAATAGATATACTTATAGGTCATAAGCATGCAAATAGTGGAACAGTCGAAGATAAACTTAATTTAATATCCTCACATAATATGGGCATATTATTTCAAACTACGAATTTACCTAAGCTCATTAAAGTAAAAGAACTATATCATTTATATCAACAATTATATACCAATCCTATGACATTTAATGAGTTTCAAAAATTAACTCAATTTTCTAATCTTCAATTGGAACAATATGCTAATAAATTATCAGGAGGTCAAAAGAGATTATTAGACTTTGTTCTAACTTTAATAGGCAAACCTCAATTTTTAATATTAGATGAACCAACAACGTCAATGGATATTGAAACAAGAGAACACTTTTGGAATCTAATTGAGCAACTTAAAGAAGATGGTATAACTATACTTTACACCTCTCATTATATTGAAGAAGTCGAAAGAATGGCTGATAAAGTTGTCTATTTAGAACAAGGAAGTATCAAAATTAATGATACACCACATAATATCTTGTTTAGTCAAAATAATTCAATTATTGAAATAATGACCTTTACGGAAGAACAATATCAAATACTTTCAGAAACATATGATATAGAAATTACGAATGGTAATTTAAAAATTCAAACAAAAAATGTTGAAGCAATTATTACAAATCTAATTAAAATAAATGTAGATTTAAATCAAGTCACAATTTATAAAAAATCTTTATTGGAACTCATGTTTTCAAAAGAAGAAAGAGTGGTGCAATAGACTATGACGAATATCATAACGTTACTTGATATTGAATACAAATTATTATTTCGACGCAAATTATCATCATTTATGGCTTTTATATTTCCTTTGGCATTCTATATATTGTTTACATCATTAATTGATATGCCAGCAGATGCGAAAAAAGTATTTTACAAAGAGTATATGTATAGTATGACGGTATTCAGTTTAATGGGATTTTGTCTGATGCAATTTCCATTAGAAATAATCGAGGAAAGAAACAGTGGTTGGTATAAAAGATTAATTTCTACACCAATCACAGTATTAAATTATTATTTAGCTAAAATTATTAAAACAATGACTTTATTTTTAGCTTCAATATTGCTTTTATTCAGCGTAGCACACTTCTATAAAGGGGTAGATCTAAGTGCAAGTGAATGGATTTTATCTGGTGTTTCTTTATGGTTAGGTGCTAGCATGTTTTTGACATTAGGTTTAATCATTACGCAATTTAGTGAGACACAGAAAGCAAGTAGCGTAGCTAATCTGTTTAATATTGTATTAGCCATTATTGGTGGATTGTGGTTCCCTGTTAGTACATTTCCTGATTGGATGCAAACAATTGCTAAACTAACACCAACGTATCATTTACGTCATTTAGCACTTGAACTAGGTAAAGGTAATGGTTTTAATATCCAATCGTTCGTTATATTAGGTATTTATAGCATTATTTTCTTAATTATTGCATTATTAATTAATAAGAGAAAAGAGGTGGAATAAATGAAGCGTAGTTTAGGCGCTAAAATGGGAGAGATTTCATCTTTAATTTACTTAATATTTCCTTACTATGGTTTGTATTTAACATGGCAAGATGATAGCTTTTTATTAAATTTACTTATTGTAATCATTTTTACATTTGCCTATGCTAGTTTAATTCTTTTTCATGAAACATTAAGTCATCGTATTAATTTAATCTTATTTGGTATTCATTTTTTAGCGATTATTTATTTTGTATATGCATACAATCCAACATTGAGTTTATTTTTCTTCTTTAGTGCATTTGCTATTCCATTTTTATTTAAAAAGGGAGTAAAATCAATAGAGTTTATGTTATTAATAAGTTCAATGATTACATGTATCATCATAACGATTATACAAACGAATCACTTTTATGTCGTGAGTATTATTATTTATTATATTATTATTTTGGCAATATTATTTGGTAATTTTAAAATAATGAAAGAGAGACAATATCGTCAACAAATTGAAGAAAAAAATAAATATATTAATATTTTGATTGCGGAACAAGAACGTAATCGAATAGGTCAAGACTTACATGACACGTTAGGACATGTATTTGCAAGTTTGAGTGTCAAATCAGAATTAGCTGCAAAACTAATCGACAAAGATCCGCAAGCAGCTAAGAAAGAAATATTAAATATAAACGAAATTTCGAAATATACATTAGAGAAAGTAAGACATATTATTGAAAATTTGAAAGTTCAAAATTTTGAAGAAGAAATTCAATCTATAGAACAAATCTTAAAGGATGCAAATATTCACTTTAACTTTGAAAATATAAGAGGTGCGAGTTCCCTCAACCCAACTAAACAGACGATATTATCAATGATACTCAGAGAAGCGGTTAACAATGTAATTAAGCACGCGAAAGCCTCTGAAATTAATGGGAAAATTGAAAGTTACGATAATGGTATTAAATTAATCATTAGTGACAACGGTATAGGTCTAAAACAACCTAGCGAAGTAAAATTAAAGAGTATTAACGATAGGGTAGCGTTATTGAGCGGCACAGTTAATATCACTTCTAAACAGGGTACGACTATCGATATTATGATTCCGAGAGAAGGTATACAATGATTTCAATCGTAATTGCAGAAGATCAAAATATGTTGCGTAAAGCAATGATACAATTAATTGAATTTCACGACGATTTAAAAGTGATAGATGATTTTGATAATGGTATTGACGCATTACAATCTATTAATAGTCAACAGCCTGACATTGCTATTTTAGATATTGAGATACCAGGAATTACGGGCTTAGAAATACTATCGCAATTAAGAGAAAATAAAATTAATACAAAAGTGATTATTGTCACGACTTTTAAAAGGCCTGGTTATTTTGAAAGAGCTGTTGCAAACGATGTTGATGCCTATGTGTTAAAAGAACGATCGGTTGATGATTTAGTTGCAACCATCCATAAAGTTTTAAATGGCGAAAAAGAATATAGTACGTCTTTAATGACATCTTTGTTTAAAGAGGCTAATCCATTAACGCATAAAGAACAGGTCGTGTTACGTGAAATAGGGGAAGGGTTAAGTAATAAAGAAGTCGCTGATAAACTCTATCTTTCAAACGGTACGGTGAGAAATTACACGTCTAATATAATTGATAAACTTGAAGCGGAGAACCGCTTTGATGCTTGGAGAAAAGCGAATGATAAAGGATGGATATAGAATTTAATTATGCATATAGTCATGTATAAAGGTCAGAACATCAGTTTGCTCTAGGGAGCATGGATTCCAAGAACGTTAATACTTTAAGTTCTGACCTTTTGCTTACTTTTAACCTAATTATTTAAAGATTAAGAAGTATCTTTACAAACATATTAATTATCTCTTTTTTGAGTTTCTAGATTGTCAACATGAGTGGCTAATAACCGTAACACTTGAGCAACCTTATCTGGAGGTGTATCTTTCGCCAAAGTATGTTCGAATACATGGCCATTTTGTGTTTGTACTTTATAAATTAGACCGTGATTATCTATAATTACGTCTAGAATTTCCTTAATACCATCTCGCTAATTGTTTGATGGTGAGGCTTTTTGATAATTAAAATTGTGATAAATTAATCAATTTTTTAAAATTAATTTTATACATTTAAGGTATTTCTTATACATACCACAATATCTAGAAATTAATCTAAAATATAAAAAAATGTGGGAGTGAGAAAGAATTCAATTTGAATTCTTTCTCACTCCCAATTTGCTTTGCTTGTAAAATTTCTATAAAGATTTTCTAATTGAGCTACTTGTTCTTTCTCTTGCGAATTATAGATTGAATGATATAAGCAATAAATCCTACTAAGACTCCTAATAATACAGCTACTACGACAGAGACAATAATAGGTAACTTATAGACAATTTGTAGTATTATACCGACAATTATGGCTATAATTACGGCTATAACTGTCATTAAATTTTCATTTTTCTCAGACATTGATGTCACTCCTAACGCATTTATTATAGCATGATAAGATTAATAATTTCACTTTTTGCGAGTACAGTGGATACTAACATAGTCTAACTAAAGCAAGTTGTCATTGACGATTAATTTTAATTTATATATGATATTTATTATTGAAATAAAAAGCGTAGGTGACATCTTTGAACTCGAAAAAATCATTAAGTATCATCGTTTTAGCTGTTTTAGTGGTAGGCGTTTTAACCTTTCAATTTATGAATCATACAGGACCTTTTAAAAATAATGGTTCTCAATCATCAAACAGTACTAACATTAAGGGTAAAGAAAAAGTACATGTAGACCGAGTAGTAGATGGTGATACCTTTGTTGCTACAAATAGTGAAGGAAAAGAAATTAAAGTTAGACTTATAGGTATAGATACACCAGAAACAGTTAAACCTAACACACCAGTTCAACCATATGGTAAAGAAGCATCTAATTATAGTAAACAACACTTAAATGGGAAAGATGTATATTTAGAATATGACAAAGAAAAAGAAGATAGATATGGTCGGACACTTGCATATGTATGGCTAAATGAGAACACAATGTACAACGAAGAATTAGTAAAAAATGGATTAGCACGTGAAAAGTACTTCTCACCGAATGGCAAATATCGTCATCTTTTTGAAAAAGATGAACAACAAGCTAAAAAAGATAAAGTGAATTTATGGAGTTAAAAAATAAGCGATTGACACGTGTATCTGTATCTAGATTCACTGTCAATCGCTTATTATGTGCATTAATTATTAAAGCTGTTTACGATTTTGGTAACTTGGTCTTCAGAAAGTGGATGTTTAGATAAATCAATTGCATTTTTGATTACCGCTTCAAGTGATGATTTAGTTGAAACGGTGTCTACATATTGAGCTCTTTCCTCTGAACCTTCAATGATATTTACGCTACCATCGCTAAAGTAAACGACTCCGATGCTTTGTACTTTATGATTAAAATGATTTTCAATTCCGTCTTTTAAAACTTTTGAATTAATCGCTGCTTGTTCATATGGATCATGATCATAAAACTCATAAATCACACGATTATTTTGAATTTTTTCGACGAAAGTATAAATTTCACTGCGTGGTGAATCAAACTGACTGTGATATTGTTTACTTACATAATGACCGACAATCTGATTCACATCATTTGTGTCAATTTGCATATCGTCGTCTACTGGTGCATCAAAATGGTAAAACGTTTTTTGTTTCCAGTTTTTGACGTCAATATTGATTAAGCCAACATCTGAAACAACAATGTAATCGAACGTTCTAGCGTATTCAAAGAAAGGATGTTTTGTAGCTAAATTACTTGTAGTTATAATATCGTAATACTTTAACTTGCCTTCGTCTTTATACTTATCAAGAATGCTAGTTAAAACGTGTTTCGCGTTTCGCTTTGCATGTGAACTTACATCATTATTAGAACTAAGCATTTGATTTTTAAGTTCTAAATTTTCATTGCTAAGCGTCGCATTCTTAGTTACCATCTGATTTCTTGCGTACACTTCTGTATCAACTCTATCTTGCATGTAACGTTGATTTAAGATGAACGCCAAAATAAGTATAACGATGATAACAATTAAGATAATTGTTAATGTCATAATTCATCACCTATGTTCGAATTTTAATTTTATATCACTCAATAAATTTGAAAGTTATAACGTGAGCGATATGAAATAACATATAAATTATATCTATTATAATTGCGTAGTTCAACAAAATGTAAATTAAGTTAAATTGCTAAAATAATAAATATTACCTAATTTTAGCAATTTTGTTATTTTGTTTAACATCAAATTTAGCAATACTTCATAATTCGTAAATTGAAATCAGAAATAAGGATATGTATAATTAATGTATGAAAGCGTTTCCTTTGGAGGTAGTAATATGGAACATCAACAACATATAGAAGAGCTAGTTAAAATATTAAAAAATGAATGTCGTACTTCATTCAAATTTCATGGGGAAGTCGCAATGCAGCTATTTTTAAGTGATAATTTTATTCTACCTTCTAGAGTCGACATATGCGTAGAACGTAAACAACTAGTTGAAGTATTAAAAGTAATTCCGTTCACGTATCATTTAAATTATTATGATAAAAATAATAATTTAATGAATCGAGATCAATTAAGTGTACCCGAAATTGCACACATAGATATTACTTTTAACGAGAAATTATTAATAAATATCTTTATTTATGATGTCGTAAATGAAGAGTGGATATTTAGATTAGATAGTAATATTAGAATTCCTAAGAATAGTATTTATTTTCATTCGCTGACATGGGGAGTAGATTATATTAAACCGGAAATCGTGCTAATGTACGACTTATTGGATAATCAAAATTACCATCAATTACCTAATTATAAAATGGTTTTAGACTCATTAAGTTATTATCAATTTGTTATATTAAAAGTTGTCGTAGGGGAGCAACGAATCAATGAGGCATTAGCTCATAACAAATTATAAAGAAGCATCTAATATTTAAGTGGAATGTACAAAACATGACTATTTAAATACCAGATGCTTTTTAACTATGCTTGCTTATTTAGATTTTTCAAACAAATGCCATGATAACAATATTCATATGTAGATAAAACAGCCTTGTCTGCATCTTCTATTGAAATACCGAACATCATTGATATTTCAGACGAGCCTTGGTTGATCATTTTTAAATTGATTTTAGATTCTGCTAACGCATGTGTAATAGTGTTAGCAGTACCGATTGCTTTATTCATTCCCTCACCAACAATCATTAAAATCGCTAAGTCGTGTTCAATACTTAATTCATCAACATCGCAACGTTTACGTATAGCGTTAAGTACATCTTTTTCTTTACCTTTTAATTGATGTGTTCGAAGGATGATACTAATACTATCAATACCTGAAGGCATATGGTCGAAAGAAATATTGTAATCTTCTAATATTTCAAGAATTTTACGTGTGAAGCCGACCTGTCTATTCATTAGGTATTTTTTAATATTAATAACACTAAATCCTTTATCACAGCTTATACCTATAATGACATTTTTATCACTTACATCTCTATCATGGCGTATAAATGTACCTTTATCTTGAGGAAGATTTGTATTTTTAATAACCACTGGAATTCTGTGTTTATAGAGTGGCTGCAATGCTTCATCATGGAAGACGCTAAACCCAGCATATGAAAGTTCTCGCATTTCACGATATGTAATTTCTTCAATAAGATCCGGATTGTTAATTATATTAGGGTTTGCCTTATAAATACCTGATACATCAGTGAAGTTTTCATATAAAGACGCTCTAATTCCTTTAGCGATAATTGCACCTGTAATGTCAGAACCACCTCTTGGGAACGTAACGACATAATCATTTTTAGAAACACCAAAGAATCCTGGGATAATAATTTTACCTTCAATATCTTTTAATTTACTAATCTTCTCATAAGCTTCTTCCAAGATTTGAGCTTGTTGCGGTAAATCTGTAACTAGAATACCTGCATCTTTTGGAGAAAGGTATGTCGTTTTAAAACCTTGTGAATCATTATAAGTTGCAATTAATTGCGCATTAAAATTTTCACCACAAGAAAGAATTGCATCGTATAATCTTAAAGGCTTATCTTTTAAAGTTGAAATAATCTCTTCTAATGTGTCATCAATTACTTTTAATAATGAATCATCCATATCAAGTTCATGTAAAATATCTGCATAACGTTGAATAATTTCTTTCTTTTTATCTTGATAATTAAGATTATTCATTACTTTTTCATATAATCGAACTAGAAGATCGGTCGTTTTAACATCATCTTTGTGTCTTTTGCCTGGTGCAGAAACAATAATAATTTTACGATCTGAATCGCTATTAACGATATCTAGGACTTTTTTGATTTGTGTTGCATTTGAAACTGAACTACCGCCGAATTTTGCCACTTTCATATACCTAATCAACCTTTCTAAAAAATCAGAAAATTCTATTTAATTTTCTGATACCACATGATAATATAAAGCTAAGTATTTACATTTTATGCTAAAAAGTCCTATCAATTTAATATGTTTTAATAGTATACTAAAATAAAGTATATTTCAATAAAACAATTGTATTTCTCAGTTATACAAATGGGGGAGATAAAAATATGAAAAAATTAAATATTGCTTTGCTTGGTCTAGGAACAGTGGGATCAGGTGTAGTTAAAATAATTGAAGAGAATCGACAACAAATTATAGATACATTAAACAAAGATATTGTTATAAAGCATATTTTAGTGCGTGATAAATCTAAGAAAAGACCTATAAATATTAGTCGATATCATTTAACTGAAGATGTTAATGAAATTTTAAATGATGATTCTATCGATATCGTCATTGAAGTAATGGGTGGCATTGAACCTACTGTTGATTGGTTAAGAGATGCTTTGAAAAGCGGTAAACATGTAATTACTGCAAACAAAGATTTATTAGCCGTACATTTGAAGCTACTAGAAGATTTAGCTGAGGAAAAGGGACTTGCGTTGAAATTCGAAGCGAGTGTTGCCGGTGGTATCCCTATAGTAAATGCTATTAATAATGGATTAAATGCTAATAACATTTCTAAATTTATGGGAATACTAAATGGTACATCTAACTTCATCTTATCTAAAATGACACGTGAACAAACAACGTTTGAAGATGCTCTTGATGAAGCGCAAAGGCTAGGTTTTGCTGAGGCAGATCCGACTGATGACGTAGAAGGTATTGATGCAGCACGTAAAGTTGTTATCACTTCTTATTTATCATTTAACCAAGTCATTAAATTAAATGATGTTAAAGTTCGTGGTATAAGTCAGACAACTTTATCTGATATCAATGTCGCGGACAAATTAGGTTATAAAATACAATTGATTGGTAAGGGAACTTATCAAAATAGTAAAGTAAATGCATCAGTCGAACCAACATTAATACATAAATCCCATCAACTAGCTACAGTTGAAGATGAATATAATGCAATCTATGTCGTAGGCGATGCAGTGGGCGATACAATGTTCTATGGGAAAGGTGCAGGTAGTTTAGCTACTGGAAGTGCTGTTGTAAGTGATTTACTAAATGTGGCATTATTCTTTGAATCAAATACGCATACATTACCACCTCATTTTGAATTGAAAACCGATGCAACTCGCGAAATTATGGATACGGAAGATGTCGTAGCTATTCAAGAGAAGTTAAACTATTATGTTGTTCTTAATAGTGACTTATCAAAAGAAAAATTTGAATCATTATTGAAAGAAACTTTACCTTTCCATAAATCACTACAGGTTGAACAACGTGATGAACAAACGTATGGTGTAGTTATTATAGGTTTAGATCAGTCACCAAAGGATGTTTTAAGTAAAGCTGATTTTAATATCGAGAAAATTTATCCAGTTGAAGGGGTTTAATGTTTATGAAAAGATGGCAAGGTTTAGTTGAAGAGTTTAAAGAATATTTACCAGTTAACAGCGACACACCAAAGTTAACATTAAATGAAGGACATACTCCATTAATTCATTGTGAGAACTTGTCTAAGATGTTGGATATTGATTTGTATGTAAAATATGAAGGTGCAAATCCTACAGGTTCTTTTAAAGATAGAGGAATGGTCATGGCTGTTACTAAAGCAAAAGAACAGGGAAAAAAAGTAGTTATCTGTGCATCTACTGGTAATACATCAGCTTCAGCAGCTGCATATGCTGCACGAGCTGGATTAAAATCAATAGTAGTTATTCCAGAGGGTAAGATTGCACTCGGTAAATTATCGCAAGCTGTTATGTATGGTGCTGAAATTGTTTCTATTGAAGGAAACTTTGATGAGGCTTTAGAGATTGTTAAGGAAATTGCTAAAAATGATGAAGAAATTGAGTTAGTTAATTCAGTGAATCCATATCGTATTGAAGGACAAAAAACGGGTGCATTTGAAATTGTTGAACAATTGGAACAAGCTCCAGACGTACTCGCAATTCCAGTTGGAAACGCAGGTAATATTACTGCTTATTGGAAAGGTTTTAAAGAATACCATGAGAAAAAGGGGAGTCAATTACCTCGATTATTTGGCTTCCAAGCAGAAGGTGCGTCACCAATTGTTCAAAATAAAGTGATTAAAAATCCTGAAACAATTGCTACAGCTATTCGAATTGGTAATCCAGCTAGTTGGATTAAAGCTACGAATGCGTTAGACGAATCTAATGGATTGATTGATAGCGTTACTGATGAAGAAATTTTAGAAGCTTATCAATTAATGACTTCTAAAGAAGGTGTATTTAGCGAACCAGCTAGTAACGCCTCAATTGCAGGTCTGATTAAATTACATCGAGTAGGACAATTACCTAAAGGCAAAAAAATAGTAGCTATTTTAACTGGTAATGGATTAAAAGATCCTGATACTGCTATTTCAATTTTAGATAACCCTATTCAACCGCTTCCTAACGATAAATCAAGTATTATTGATTACATTAAAGGAGCTTTGTAAAAATGACTGAACAGTTGCACTTAAAGATACCAGCGTCCACTGCTAATTTAGGCGTTGGTTTCGACTCGATAGGTATGGCTATAGATAAATATTTACATCTTTATGTGAAACGAATTGAAGGGGAAAAATGGGAATTTACATATTTAAACTCCGAATTAGATTCACTTCCTAAGAACAAAGACAATTATGTTTTTAAAGTGGCCCAGCAGGTCGCATCTAAATATAATGTAGAATTACCTAGTTTAAGTGTTGAAATGCGAAGTGATATACCATTAGCTAGAGGTTTAGGTTCATCGGCGTCTGCATTGGTAGGCGCTTTATACATTGCAAACTATTTTGGCAATATTCAGCTTTCTAAATATGAATTACTTCAATTAGCTACAGAAATAGAAGGTCATCCAGATAATGTTGCACCTACAATTTATGGTGGCTTATTAGCAGGCTTCTATAATCCAGATACAAAAGAAACGAATGTAGCACATATTGATGTGCCTGACGTTGATATAATTCTAACTATACCTCCATATGAATTAAAGACTGAAGATTCTCGTAACGTTTTACCTGATCAATTTTCTCATAAGCGCGCGGTTCAAAGTAGTGCAATAAGTAATACGATGCTGTGTGCATTAATTCAACATAATTATGAACTTGCTGGGAAAATGATGTCACAGGATGGCTTCCACGAGCCATATCGCCAACATTTAATATCTGAATTTAAAGAGGTTAAAACTATAGCTCAACAATATGGTGCATATGCGACAGTAATTAGTGGTGCAGGGCCTACCATATTAACAATGAGTCCTAAGGAGAAGAGTGGTCAATTAGTTAGAGCGTTAAGACAAGCCGTTACAACATGTCATTCAGAATTAGCAACAATCAATGAAATTGGCGTTGTTGAAGAAATTGTGTATCCTTCATAAAATTTATTGTAAAATATAAACGAGTAAATTTCGAAAGGAGTACACTTCAGATATGAGTAATTATAAAATGATCGTTATGGACATGGACGATACTTTAATTAATAGTGAGAATAAAGTAAGTAAAGAAACTAAAAATTACTTGATAGATATTCAAAATCAAGGCTATAAAGTAGTGTTAGCTTCAGGAAGACCAACTGAAGGTATGCTACCAATTGCAAAAGAACTACAATTAGATATCCATGATAGTTATATCATCAGTTACAACGGCGGTAAAACGATCAAAGTAGCAACAGAAGAAGTAGAAGTGAGTCAAAGTGTATCTAAGAAGAATTTTGACCTTATTGTGGATTTTTGTCGTGAACATAACTTTTTAATCTTGACATATCAAGATGGACATATTATCCATGATGGTGATCATGAATATCGAGATATTGAATCAGAACTTACTGGGCTACCTATGAAACGTGTAGATGATATTAAAGCTTATATTAATGATAGCGTTCCAAAAGCAATGGGCGTTGATTATGCAACAAATATTGCTAAAGTACGTGATGATATGCATGGAAGTTTTAATTCAGAAATTGATGTAACAACAAGTAAACCATTCTTTTTAGAATATATGGCAAAGGATGTTTCAAAAGGTAATGCGATTAAAGCATTATGTGAAAAATTAAATGTATCATTATCTGAAGTGATTTGTTTTGGTGATAGTTTAAATGATCAATCAATGTTTGAAGTAGTGGGTTGTGCTATCGCGATGGGAAATGCAAATGAGGAACTGAAGGCTATTGCAGACAAAATAACGTTAGATAACGATTCTAATGGTATTCCCGCAGCTTTAAAAACACTTTTGTAATACAAAATAAGGCATGAGAATACGAATGTTGTTTATTTCATCATAATTACCATGATGAATGATTCATTCGACCTCATGCCTTTTTATTATTTAGCAGTATGTGTCCATTCGTGCTTTCCTTTTGAACGCTTTACATAAGCGTATACTTGATCAGCAGCATAATCTAAATTTGTATACACTGTAATTGTAAATGCAGACTGGTTTTCACTGAAAGGTTCAGTACTAAATACATCTTTTAAATGTGTAAATAAATTTTCCATTTGGTCATGTTCAAGACTAGGATACTCTCTTAATGTACGTTTTAGTAATTGACCATTTTTTTCTTCTAGAGATTGTACAACTATAACGAAACGTTCTTCACTCTTAATGACATCATCAAATAAGTTTGTTTGACCAACCATCTTGCTTTCACCTCTAAGTCATTATCTTTACTACTATTATACTAGATAACTGTTTTTTTCGAAAATATCAATATGTTGAAACCAAAAATGCGAGTCACTAAAAAGGATTTACTATACTTTCAGTGCTCGCATTTAATTATTTAATAATTTTTATGATAATGATGTGGTGTGATATCCATATCATTTAATTTAACGAACTTCGTTTTTCTTATTAATTTATGAGCTAAGAAAATGAGCTCTAAAATAATGATAGGTAAAATGTTAACGAAAAATTTACCTATATTACCATCGAATAAATCTCCAATTGAATTACCAAAGTATAAGAAAATTAAAGTTGCAAATACTAAAATTGGTCCAAGAGGGTACAATGGTGATTTATAAGGTAAAAGTTGATTGATATCTTGACCTTGACGTTTAATGGCTTTACGCAATCTTACTTGTGCCCATGAACTAGCTGCCCAAACAATGATTACCAATGAACCAATAATATTTAACAAACTAAAAACAGCATTTGAATAAAAATTAGCAATTATAATAATCGCTACAATCAGAATATATGTTGTAACTAATGCTCTTAAAGGTAATTTAGATTTATCGTTTAGCTTACTTAAGAATTTAGGTGCCTGTTTTTCATCACTTAAAGAGAACAACATTCTACTAGTAGTATAAACACCTGAGTTTGTCGCAGATAATAATGATGTCAATATAACAGCGTTAATAACAGAAGCGGCAAAAGCAACACCAATTCTATCAAATACAATTGTGAAAGGACTTTGTGTAACAGATTCATTCTCATTTAACAATAATGGGTCAGTATAAGGAATGATAGCTGCAATAACACCAATTGATAATACATAGAATAATAAAATTCTCCAAAAAACTTGTTTAACAGCTTTAGGCATTGTTTTTTCTGGATTATCAGATTCTCCAGCAGTCACTGCTACAACTTCAGTACCGCCAACTGAGAATCCTGCAACGAGTAAAACACCTAAGAAACCAGATAAACCACCCACGAATGGTGCCTCACCTTTAGTATAATTTTCAAAGCCATAAGAATGGCCACCTAATATACCGAAGATCATCAAGAAACCAACAATAATAAATATAATAATAGTTACAACCTTAATTAGTGATAACCAAAATTCAGTTTCTCCAAAAGCTTTAACCGTGAAGATGTTTAATAAAAATACAATAGTGATAAAGATTAAACTCCAAGTAAGTGGACTAAAAAATTTAAATACATCCCAATAATACAATACGTTTGAAGCAACCATAACATCTACACTGGAAACTAGTGTCCACATAATGTAATATAACCATCCCATTGTAAAACCTAGAGAAGGGTCTACAAATCGCGTTGCGTATGAACTGAATGATCCTGAAACTGGATAAAATGTTGCCAACTCTCCAATTGACGACATTAAAAAGTAAAGCATTATGCCAATTAATAAATAGGCTAATATAGCGCCCCCAGGACCAGCTTGAGCAACAACACTACCTGTTGCTACAAAGAGCCCTGTACCAATTGCGCCACCTATAGCAATCATAGATATGTGTCTTGAGTTAAGACCTCTTTTCATATTGTTATCTTCCATATGATGTCTCCTAATTCTAAAATTTAAATATACAAACCATTTTAATCTTTTTGGGGACAGTATTCAATAACTTTTAAACAATTTAGCTTGAAAATTTTAAATTTTCTGACACTTTGTAGTTTTTTTTAAAAATGCTTTAATTATAGGGGTTATGGCTTTAATTATAGTAGATTCTAAATTATAATAATTATAAATAAGTGAAAGGAGAATTAACTATGGCGAAAGATGATAAAAGATTAACTGGTTTGTTTGGGCCCCCTGTTTCAGATAGAGAAAATAGTATGACAGCTGGTCCGAGAGGCCCATTATTAATGCAAGATGCATACTTTTTAGAACAAATGTCTCATTTTGATCGTGAAGTAATTCCTGAACGTCGTATGCACGCTAAAGGTTCAGGTGCATTTGGTACATTTACTGTAACAAATGATATTACGAAATATACAAATGCTAAAATTTTTTCAGAAGTAGGTAAACAAACAGAAATGTTTGCACGATTCTCAACAGTTGCCGGTGAACGTGGGGCAGCTGACTTAGAGAGAGATATCCGTGGATTTGCACTTAAATTCTATACGGAAGAAGGTAACTGGGACTTAGTAGGTAACAACACACCCGTGTTCTTCTTTAGAGATCCTAAGTTGTTTGTTAGTTTAAACCGTGCTGTTAAAAGAGACCCACGTACTAATATGAGAAGTCCTCAAAATAACTGGGATTTCTGGACTGGCGTACCAGAGGCACTTCACCAAGTTACAATTTTAATGTCAGATAGAGGTATGCCAAAAGACTTCCGTCATATGCATGGTTTCGGTTCACATACGTATTCTATGTACAATGACGAGGGTGAACGTGTTTGGGTTAAATATCATTTCAGAACTCAACAGGGCATCGAAAATTACACAGATGATGAAGCGGCTGAAATTGTAGGTCAAGATAGAGAATCATCACAACGTGACTTATACGATGCAATTGAAAATGGCAATTATCCAAAATGGAAAATGTATATCCAAGTTATGACTGAGGAGCAAGCTAAAAATCATCCAGATAATCCGTTTGATTTAACTAAAGTTTGGTATAAAGGTGATTACCCATTAATTGAAGTGGGTGAATTTGAGCTAAATAGAAACCCAGAGAATTATTTCATGGATGTTGAACAAGCTGCTTTCGCTCCAACAAACATTATTCCTGGTCTAGACTTCTCACCAGATAAAATGTTACAAGGACGTCTATTCTCATATGGTGATGCGCAACGTTATAGATTAGGTGTCAATCATTGGCAAATTCCTGTTAACCAACCTAAAGGTGTTGGCATTGAAAATATGTGTCCATTCAGTCGTGATGGTCAAATGAGATTCCTTGATGGAAATCAAGGTGGTGGACCTCATTATTATCCAAATAATAAAGGTGTTTACCAATCACAACCTGAATATAAAAAACCAGTATTCCCAGTAGATGGAGACGGTTATGAGTACAATCAAAGACAAGATGATGATAATTACTTTGAACAACCTGGTAAATTATTCCGTTTACAATCTGATGATGCCAAAGAAAGAATCTTTACTAACACAGCAAATGCGATGGATGGTGTGAGTGAAGACGTTAAACATAGACACATTCGTCATTGTTATAAAGCTGATCCAGAATATGGTAAAGGTGTTGCCAAAGCATTAGAAATCGATATTAATGATGTTGATTTAGAAGGTACTAACGACGAAACTTACGAGAATTTTAAATAGTACTAAAAAATTAGATTGCGTAGAGCATTTTAATATGGTAAAATTTTAAATCGTAAGTATTCCTAGTTAAATGAGAAAGGATGTTAATTATGCGCGTTAATGTAACATTAGCTTGCACAGAATGTGGCGATCGTAATTATATTACTACTAAAAATAAACGTAATAATCCTGAGCGTATTGAAATGAAAAAATATTGCCCAAGATTAAATAAATACACGCTACACCGTGAAACTAAATAATCTCTTATCTTTTAAATACGACATTAAAGATAAAGTAAGAACTTGCCGAAGTATAATAATCTTATACTTCGGTTTTTTAATTATTTAAATGAAATTAAGTCATCAGTCTTGTAAATTTAAAATCATGTGTTATTATATAAAACGTAATTATTACGATTTAAAATAACAGGAGTGATATATATGGCAAAAAAATCTAAAATTGCTAAAGAAATAAAAAGAGAAAAATTAGTTAATCAATATTATGAATTACGTAAAGAATTAAAAGCTAAAGGAGATTATGAAGCATTACGTAAGTTGCCACGTGATTCTTCACCAACGCGTTTAACTCGAAGATGTAAAGTAACAGGACGTCCAAGAGGTGTATTAAGAAAATTTGAAATGTCTAGAATTGCTTTTAGAGAACATGCACACAAAGGACAAATCCCGGGCGTTAAAAAATCAAGTTGGTAAAATACAAATCTAGTACTTTAGTCCATTTACAAGACAATTAAAAAATTGTAAAGTATATAAGGGTGAGAAAATGAATGATTTTTATATTTAATATACTAAAAGTTCGTTTTTACTTAATAAATATGATTGTATAGGGGCTAAAAAGTATGAAAATTTTTGATTATGAAGATATTCAATTAATTCCAAATAAATGTATAGTTGAAAGTCGTTCGGAATGTGATACAACTGTTCAATTTGGACCTAAAACGTTTAAGTTACCTGTTGTGCCAGCGAATATGCAAACTGTTATGAGTGAAGAATTAGCGCATTGGTTCGCTAAAAATGATTATTTTTATATTATGCATCGATTTGACGAAGCAGCTCGTATTCCATTTATTCAAAACATGCAAAAAGACGGATTGTTTGCTTCTATTTCTGTAGGTGTTAAAGCAAATGAATTTAAATTTATTGAAGAATTAGCTGACAAACAATTAGTTCCTGAATATATTACGATTGATATAGCTCATGGTCATTCAGATTCAGTTATTAAAATGATTAAACACATAAAAAAATATATTCCAAAAACATTTGTAATTGCTGGAAATGTTGGTACGCCAGAAGGTGTTAGAGAACTTGAAAACGCAGGTGCAGATGCAACTAAAGTTGGTATTGGACCAGGTAGAGTTTGTATCACAAAAATAAAAACTGGTTTTGGCACTGGTGGTTGGCAATTAGCAGCATTAAATATTTGTAGTAAAGCAGCGCGTAAACCTATAATCGCTGATGGTGGCTTAAGAACACATGGCGATATTGCTAAATCAATTCGATTTGGTGCAAGCATGGTAATGATAGGATCTCTATTTGCGGCTCATGAAGAATCACCAGGTGAAACTGTTGAATTAGACGGCAAACGTTATAAAGAGTATTTTGGTAGTGCATCTGAATTCCAAAAAGGTGAACACAAGAATGTTGAAGGTAAAAAAATGTTTGTTGAACATAAAGGATCATTAAAAGATACTTTAGTTGAAATGCAACAAGACTTACAAAGCTCGATTTCATATGCAGGTGGAAAAGATTTAAAATCATTAACAACTGTCGATTATGTTATAGTGCGAAATTCAATTTTTAATGGGGATAAGGATTAAAACTTGAGTGGTAGGTGTATGTTATTAAAAAATTCCTTTTATTTTCTTTGGTGTTATTAGTTGTAGCTTTATTCATACCATTAAAGGAAAATCAAGCACTAGTAAAATTTCAGAATGACGTAAGAAGTAAAGTTCAGCAAGTTATGAATCAAGATTCGAGTTTAAAAAGCAATTCGCTCAAAACACCTACAAAACAGGACTTTGCTATTAATAATATTCAGATGAATATGTCTAAAGACAAAGTTGAAAATCAATTGGGGAAACCTAAAAGAGTAACATCTAATGAATATGGCACTAAATGGTATACCTATTACAATAATGATTACGATAATTTCATAATGGTTAGCTATTTAGGAAATAAAGTCAATGCTTTATATAGTAATCAAAATGTCATTACATCTGAATCTAAGGTGAAATATAACACCCCTAAAAATGTTGTTGAGGATAGACTTGGTAAACCTTTAAAAGAAATTGTTAAAGGTAGATACCGTGTTGATATAAGTAGCGATGAGTATGATGTTTTCCATGAAGATAATATTTATACAACTGTTTTTTATGATAAACATAATGACAATGGAGTTACTGCATTACTTCAAGTTAGTGACGCTATGGAAAAAAGGTTGACTCAACATTACGGTGCACCATCTTCAACATTAGAACAAAGCTTTGAATATCAAAATTATGATTTAGTTAATTCTGAGCGTAAACAGCATGGGTTGAATACACTTAGTTACTCGAAAAATGTCTCCAATACAGCAAGAAACCATAGTGAAGACATGGCAAAACAAAATTACTTTGATCATAATAATTTAGATGGTGAATCTCCTTTTGATCGATTAAAAGATGATGACATTGATTTCAATGCGGCAGGTGAAAATTTAGCGTATAGGCAACAAAATAGTATATTTGCTCATGAGGGGTTAATGAATTCACTTGGTCATAGAAAGAATATATTGAATACAAATTTCAGTACTCTAGGCGTAGGCGTTGATTTTAATGACAAACGACAACCATTTTGGACAGAAAATTATACGGGCTAAGTGTTTTAATACGACTTATTAAGGGTATCTTTTAGTTGATAAGGAAGTTGATATTATGACAACTAAAGATGTTAATAAACTAGATATTCTAGATAAGGTTAAAGAAATTTTAAATAAAAATGAAAATGAAAAACAAAAGAACTAGCAAAGTTTACATTGTAGACTTTGCTAGTTCTTTGTATATAGAAATATATAAGAGAGAGGTTAACGTAAATTTTAGAAATTAAAACTACAGTTCTCTGTATAAACCAATAACTTTACCGATAACAGTAACGTTATCAAGATAAATAGGACTCATTGTACTATTTTCAGGTTGTAATCTATAACGTGTTTTTTCTTTATAGAAGCGTTTAACTGTTGCTTCATCATCTTCAGTCATAGCAACAATGATGTCCCCATTTTCAGCAATGGTTTGGCTTCTAACTATAACTTTATCTCCATCTAAAATACCTGCCTCAATCATACTTTCACCCACGACATTTAAAATAAAGATATCACTATTGTGAGTTGATGTTAAATGTTCTGGTAAAGGGAAATATTCCTCAATATTTTCAACTGCAGTAATCGGAATTCCGGCAGTAACTTTACCAATTACAGGAACATAAATTGTTTCCTCCATATTAACTGCATCGTTAGTTTGTTCGCTAACAATTTCAATGGCTCTCGGTTTCGTAGGGTCTCGTTTAATATATCCTTTTTCTTCTAGTCTAGATAAATGACCATGAACAGTTGAACTTGACGCTAATCCTACTGCTTCACCAATTTCTCGTACGCTTGGTGGATATCCTTTAGTTTGTACTACATGTTTAATGTAATCGTATATTTCACTTTGACGTTTAGTTAATTCTCTCATATATAGGCACTCCCTAATTTTATTTAACTACATTATAGCACTGATTTAAATATTGAACAAACATTTGTTCGTTTTTATGTTGACTAAGAACAAATGTTCTGATAAAGTATTTATACAAACAAATGTTCTAGAGGTGAAAGTAATGTTTAATAAATATAAAAATAAATTATTAACTAATATAGCTGTTGTATCAATATCTTGTGTTGTTTTTATAGTATTTTTCATGAATTTATATCATAACGCTCAAATGGAACAAACGTACGAAATAACTGACCATACTATTTCTAAAAAGGCAATTATTAAAGATGACAATAAGAACGTAAATACTACAAATGGGGAACAAAATGACTACAAAGTGTTCGCGTTTGTAAGATGATTATAAATTTGAGGTCTGTCAAAGCTATTTAAATGTCAATAGCTTTTGTCTAGACCTCTTTTTTGTTATATTCTATGAAGTAAAAGAGAAAATATTAATGGGAATACAGAAAGAGTGATAGTTATGTCTAATGATAATTTAAATATAGATAGAATTAATGAGCTTGCTAAAAAGAAAAAGGAACAAGGTTTAACTGAAGCTGAAGCTAAAGAGCAATCGAAATTACGTAAAAAATACCTCGAAGCATTTAGAAAAGGGTTTAAACAACAAATTGAGAGTACAAAGGTGATAGATCCTGAAGGTAATGATGTGACACCTGAAAAATTAAAAAAGATACAAGAACAAAATAAAAATTAATAAATATTAGATTATAGTTCGTTGAGTTTAAACGATTATCAATTTCAATATTTTTAAGTTATAATATACGAAAGATGATTCAAGTAGAAGGGAAGTATTAGAGATGTTTAACGAGAAAGATCAACTAGCGATTGATACGATTAGAGCTTTAAGTATTGATGCAATCGAAGAAGCTAATTCAGGTCACCCTGGATTACCTATGGGAGCTGCACCAATGGCCTATACTTTATGGACACGCCACTTAAATTTTAATCCTCAATCTAAAGACTATTTTAATAGAGACCGTTTTGTATTGTCGGCTGGACATGGCTCTGCGCTATTATACAGCTTGTTACATGTTTCAGGCAGTCTTGAATTAGAAGAATTGAAGCAATTTAGACAATGGGGTTCTAAAACACCAGGACATCCAGAATTCAGACATACTGATGGTGTTGAAGTTACTACTGGCCCACTTGGACAAGGCTTTGCTATGTCTGTAGGTATGGCTTTAGCTGAAGACCATTTAGCAGGTAAATTTAATAAAGATGATTTCAATATTGTTGACCATTATACTTATGTGCTAGCTTCTGATGGTGATTTAATGGAAGGTATTTCTCATGAAGCTGCTTCATTTGCTGGCCATAACCAATTAGATAAGCTAATTGTTTTATATGATTCAAACGATATTTCATTAGATGGCGAATTAAATAAAGCCTTCTCTGAAGATGTTAAGAAACGATTTGAAAGTTACGGTTGGAATCACATATTAGTAAAAGATGGTAATGATTTAGACGCTATCGATAAAGCAATAACTAAAGCCAAATCTCAAAATGGTCCAACCATGATTGAAGTTAAAACAATTATCGGTTATGGTGCTCCAAACGTGAGTGGTACTAATGGTGTTCATGGTGCACCACTAGGTTCAGATGAGAGAAAATTAACTTTTGAAACATATGGTTTAGACCCTGAAAAACGTTTCAATGTGCCAGAAGAAGTATATGAAATTTTCCAAACAACTATGTTAAAACGTGCAAATGAGCATGAAGATGCATGGAAAGCATTACTAGAAAATTATTCTAAACAATATCCAGAATTAGCAGATGAATTTAAATTAGCTATTAGTGGTAAACTACCTAAAAACTATAGAGATGAGTTACCACGCTTTGATAGCGATCATAATGCAGCAACACGTGCTGATTCAGGTGAAGTAATTCAAGCATTAAGTAAATCAGTTCCGTCATTCTTTGGTGGTTCTGCTGACTTAGCTGGTTCTAACAAATCTAACGTTAAAGAAGCGACTGATTATGATAGAAATACACCTGAAGGTAAAAATATATGGTTTGGTGTACGTGAGTTCGCAATGGGTGCAGCTGTAAATGGTATGGCAGCACACGGTGGATTACACCCTTATGGTGCAACATTCTTTGTATTTAGTGACTACTTAAAACCAGCGTTGCGCTTATCAGCTATCATGGGATTAAATTCAACATTCATCTTCACACATGATTCAATCGCTGTAGGTGAAGATGGACCTACTCATGAGCCAATTGAACAATTAGCGGGCTTAAGATCAATACCAAATATGAATGTCATTCGTCCAGCTGATGGAAATGAAACAAGAGTAGCTTGGGAAGTAGCTCTTGAATCAGAACAAACACCAACTTCTTTAGTATTAACTCGTCAAAATTTACCATATTTAGATGTAGATGAAGAGACAGTT
>NZ_KV830629.1:0-12100 GCF_001836805.1 Staphylococcus sp. HMSC062A01 | reverse complement strand
ATTTAGATGTAGATGAAGAGACAGTTGAACAAGGTGTTCGTAAAGGTGCTTATGTGGTCTTCGAAACTGAAACTAAACCTGAGTATCTATTACTTGCTACTGGTTCAGAAGTTAGCTTAGCAATTGAAGCAGCTAAAGATTTAGATAAACAAGGTAAAGGTGTACGAGTAGTATCAATGCCTAACTGGTTTGCTTTTGAACAACAATCAGAAGAATATAAAGAGTCTGTAATTCCTAAAGAAATTACTAAACGTGTTGCAATTGAAATGGCATCTCCATTAGGTTGGCACAAATATGTAGGCACTGAAGGTAAAGTGATAGGTATTGACCAATTTGGTGCAAGTGCCCCTGGCGACTTAGTCGTAGAAAAATATGGTTTCACTAAAGAAAATGTATTAAATCAAATTCACACATTTTAATATTAGATAAGAAATTAGAGAACTGAGAAGGCTTTCATTGGAAAGTCTTCTTTAATTTGAATGAGCAATACAAAATAATTTTTAAGTTAACTAAAAATAAGTATTACATTCGTTTAAGTATTTGTTATGATAACAAATGGATGCAGAATTACTAACTAGCTCTTGAAAATAGAATAGTAATTTAGTAAAATTCAGTAGGATATAGAAAGTGGGTGAAACAATGGCAACATGGTTAGCAATTTTATTAATCATTGTAGCGCTTATCGGTGGACTAGTTGGTGGTTTCTTTTTAGCACGTAAATATATGATGGATTATTTGAAAAAAAACCCACCCATTAATGAAGAAATGTTACGAATGATGATGATGCAAATGGGTCAAAAACCATCGCAAAAGAAAATCAATCAAATGATGACAATGATGAATAAAAACATGGATCAAAACATGAAAAGTTCAAAAAAATAATTTTTAAATGGATTGTAGTACCTTTAAGGTTTACAATCCTTTATTTTTGTAGTAAAACAACTTTAGTATTATTAAAAAAGAAAAATATTTAATAATCTAAATAACTTACAATGAGTAATAAAGAGTAAGAGTTTATGAATATATAAGAAGGTGTAACGTTGGCGTATTTAATTTTTTCTATTGTATTTGCTTTATTTATGGGTATAGTAGTAATTTTTATTCGAATGAAAGCTCAAAACTTTCCTGTTAATGAAAAGAAAATTATATTACCACCATTTTTCATGGCTACAGGCGCATTGATGTATGTGATTCCGTACTTTAGATTGACTGGTACTGAAATTTTAGAGTCGATTATTCTAGGTGTCTTATTCTCATCTGTTCTTATATGGACAAGTCACTTTGAGGTACATGGTACTGAAATTTATATGAAGCGCTCAAAAGCATTTCCAATCATTTTAATTTCCTTATTAATTATACGCACTTTAATTAAAATATTTATCAGTAGTAAAATTGATCCTGGTGAAATTGGCGGCATGTTCTTCTTACTTGCGTTTAGCATGATTGTTCCTTGGAGATTAGCAATGTTATATAAATATAAAAAGTTGAAAAGGTCAACTGTCAAATAATTGAATAATGATTTAAAAAATGATGTATTTTAAATTACTTTGAAAATTTTAGTAGAGCCTGGGACATAAATTAATATCTCAGGCTATAATTACATATTGGAAGTAGTTGAATGAATTAAAAACATACTTGTAACAAGCTTTTTTAATTCGATTCAACCTTGCCGGGCTGAGCGGGGTCCCAAGAAAGAGAATTTCCAAATAAGAAATTTTACAAGTAATGCAAGTTGGGGTTGGGGCCCCAACAAAGAGAATTTCAAAATAAGAAATTCTACAAGCAGAGCATGTTGGGGTTATTAATAGCTGCTCAATAACATAGGTGGGACAATGAATTTAAATTAATCATTTGTTCCATCTTTTTTAGTTTGAACAATAGTGTGATTCAAGATATAATATACACGAACAAATGTTCTAAAGGGAGGTCATTATGAAGGTTATTCACACTGCTGATTGGCATTTAGGTAAGATTTTAAATGGTAAGCAATTTTTAGAAGATCAACATTACATATTGAACAAATTTATTGATAATTTGAAGGAAGAGAAACCAGATGTTCTGGTTATTTCGGGTGATATATATGATACGTCTTATCCTAGTAAGGAGACCATTAGACTTTTTGAAGAAACGATTAAAACTATAAATGTAAATATGAAAATTCCTACAATTATAACCAATGGAAATCATGATGGTAGAGAAAGATTAAATTATGGGTCAACATGGTTTGAGTTTTCACAATTATATATTAGAACGCAACTAGAATTAATGTCTACACCTATAACTATTAATAATATTAACTTTTACACACTTCCTTTTGCCACTATTAGTGAAATTAAGGCTTACTTTAATGATGATGATATCAAGACATATGAGCAAGCAACTCAAAAGTGTATTAACCACATTTCGAAGATTATAGACCCTAATCAAATTAATATTTTAATTGGCCATTTAACCATAAAAGGTGGTAAAACATCAGAATCTGAAAGGCCACTTACAATTGGAACCGTTGAAAGTGTAGAAAGCGCTAACTTCCAAATTTTTGACAAAGTACTATTAGGACATCTTCATCATCCATTTAGTATTACAGATAATATTGTTGATTACAGTGGTTCGTTATTACAATACTCATTTTCTGAAGTGAACCAGGCCAAAGGATACAAAAAATTAATGATTAGTTCAAAAAATGACATAAATATTAAGTTTGTACAATTAAAACCTTTAAGAGAGTTAGAGCAAATTGAAGGTGACTACTCGTCTGTTATACAAGGTGACGTTCCTGTGAAAAATAAGGACAATTATTTTCACTTCAAACTTAAAAATATGTCTCATGTCACGGACCCTATCATCCACCTTAAACAGATATATCCAAATACACTTTCGCTTAGTAATATCACTTTTGAAAATCATAATAAATCAACGTACGCAGATTTTAAAACTAAAGATGATCCTACAATAATTAAAAATTTCTACAAAACAATTACAGATGAAGATTTAACAAATTATCAAGAGAAGAAAATACATCAATTATTAAATCAAGTTATCAATAGGGAGGATTAAATAATTGAGACCAACTAAATTAATACTTAATAATTTTGGACCTTTCATACATGAAGTTATTGATTTTGAACAAATAAATAATGAACAGTTATTTTTAATTAGTGGAAAAACTGGTTCGGGAAAAACTATGTTATTTGATGGCATTGTTTATGCTCTATTTGGTAAGGCTTCTACAGAAGGTAGAAATGAGGGAGAATTACGAAGTCATTTTGCTGATGGTAAATCTCCGATGAGTGTAGAATATGAATTTAAAATTAAAGATAAAAAATTTAAAATATCTAGACAGGCTGGATTTATTAAAGAGGGGAATATTTCTTTAACACCTGGTAAACTTGATGTTTTTGAATTTGATGAAGAAAGTCAGCTTTACGAACTACGAGAGAGTAAAATCAGCTCTGGTAATGGTTTTATCAAAGATTTGTTAGGTATCAACGCTGAACAATTCAGACAATTATTCATATTACCTCAAGGAGAATTTAAGAAATTTTTAGTATCTAATAGTTCCGATAAGCAAAGTATTTTAAGAACATTATTCAATAGTATCCGTTTTGAAGAGATGCAAAATTTATTGTTAAATCAAGTTAAAGACGAGAAGAAGCAAATAGAATCACGTTATAGTCAGATTCAAATACTTTGGGAAGATATTGAAACATTTGAGAATGATGAATTAATTCAATTTAAATCTTTGAATAGTATGCAAACCAAAGACATTATTAATGCAATACCTCAGTTCGAACAAGTAGGTCAACACTTAAATGAAAAATATGAACAATTAAAATCTGAACATCATGATGCGCTTGAAGCTATTAAAAGAAAAATTGAAGAAAACAATAAATTAATAGAATCACTTAAAGAACTTGATCGAAATAAAAATAAGAAAGTTCAACTAGAAAAAAACAAAGTTAGTATTGAAAAATTAAAAGCTGAATTACGTAAAATTATGGAAATTAAACCCTTGAGTCAATTGTATAATCAAAGAAACGCAAAAGAACAAAAATATGAAAATACTAAGGTTAAGCTAAATTCTATTCTTGAAGAGTTACATAAACTTAATGATAAATTAGAGAAATTTAAGAAAGAAAAAGAAATTTTAAATGAACAATCAGAAGATATTAACATTAAGTCTGTATATATTGATAAAACTAAACAGTTTTATACAAACATAAATAAGTATTATGAAGCCTTTAACGAAATTAAACAAAATGAAACATACTTAAAAGAGAATAATCAAAAGCAAGAAGAAAATAAGAATTTAATTGATAAATTGAATAATGATATAGCTAAAATAGATGTAAATAACGAGAATATTGACGAAATAACACAGGAGATATTCCAATTAAAAAACACTTTTGATAAAAAAGTGACTTTGAGAGAAAACAAGAAAAAATACCAATCTTTAAGTCAAAAATACAACGAAACAGAGAAAAGTATTAAAAAGACTAAAGAACAAATTTCAGATTTAAAACTTCAATTAGAAAATATAGACAAGTCAAATATTGATTTAAATGATAAACAAACATTTATTCAAGAAATTCAAAATGCACTTCATGTTGGAGATACATGTCCTATATGTGGTAATGAAATTGAGTCTCTCAATGAACATATTAATTTTGATGAAATTGCTAAGAATCAAAATTTAATAAAAGAAGTTAATAATCAGTTAAATAAAAAAATAAATGAGTTAACTAAACTTGAAACCACTTCTGATTATATTAGTAATCAAATGAGTGAGTTAGAAATAAGTGATGATGAAATTAGTGATATCGACGAAATAGAACAACAATTAAAAACTAAAAATAAGGAAAAAGAAAAACTACAAATTCAAATTAAGCAACGTGAAAAGTTTAAAAGTACACTAGATAAGCATAAAGATATTAATCATAGCTTGCAAATTAAGCATGAAAAACTTTTATCATTGAAGCATCAATTTGAAACACTAATAAAAGAATTTAAAAGTTACACTAATTATGATGAAACTAATAAATTTGAACAGTGCTTTAAGCAATATGAACAAATAGTAACTGATTATGTATCTAAGAACGAAGTATTAGAGAAAGAAATAAATCAAACAAAACAACAAATTGAAATCGAAACAAATAATCTAAACAATAATCAATTAGTTATTAAAGAACTTGAACAAGAAATTAGTGGTCATAGCGATGAAATTAATCAAGAAATGAAGCGAATTGGACTAAATTCATACAAAGATGTTGAAATTTTATTATCTAAGTTAGACAACAAAGAGCAAATTGAAATGAAAATTCAGCAATATGAGCATGATCATCAAAAACTTACTTTAGAGATTGAACGACTATCTCAACTTACAAAAGACAATAAACCTGAATCGGTTGAAAAATTGGAAGCTACAAAAACTGAAATTGAATCCAACTATAATAAGTTTGTTGAAGCGAGTGCTACAATTCAATATCAAGTACAGAAAAATAAAGACAAATTTAATAGTATAATGGATCATATAAATTATTTAGAGAAAGAATTAAAAGAACAACAAGAAATCTTTGAATTATCAGAGGTACTATCAGGAAAAAATAATAAAAAATTGACGCTTGAAAACTATGTGCTTGTTTATTACTTAGAACGAATCATCCATCAAGCAAATATTCGTTTAGAACGTATGAGTGGGGAAAGATATCAGCTAAAAAGAAGAGAATCTATATCTCATGGTTATAGTGGTTTAGAAATTGAAGTGTTTGATTTTCATTCAAATAAATCTAGACATATTAGTTCATTATCAGGTGGTGAAACGTTCCAAGCATCTCTAGCTTTAGCACTAGGATTGAGTGAAGTGGTTCAACAAGAATCTGGTGGTATTACCCTTGAGTCGATGTTTATAGATGAAGGCTTTGGTACGTTAGATCAAGAAACATTAGAAACTGCTCTAGATACTTTGGTTAAATTAAAAACTTCAGGCAGGATGGTTGGTATCATATCTCACGTTAGTGAACTTAAACAACGCATTCCATTAATACTTGAGGTAACATCGAATCAATATCAAAGTCAAACTCGATTTAAGTGGAACTAAAAAAAGACCATATGGCAAAATTAATACAATATTGCCATACGGTCTTAAATTATGATTATTTAGCTCTTAACAAATCGCGGATTTCTGTTAATAAAACAGTATTTTCTTCGATTTCTTCTTCAGGCTCATCTTTCTTCACTAAAGTATTTGCGATTTTAACAAATATAAATAGTGCGATTGCTACAATTATAAAATCAATAATTGATTGGATAAATAGGCCATATTTAATTCCCCAGAATTCCCAATCTTTAGCAAAATCGACAGAACCGAAAATTTTACCAATTAATGGCATGATAATGTATGTAACTAATGATGTAACAATTTTATTGAATGCTGCACCCATAACTACAGCGATTGCTAAATCTAGCACGTTACCTTTAAGAGCAAACTCTTTAAATTCTTTAAACATAATTCAATACCCCTCACTTAAGAATAAAATATATTATACAACATATAAATATTTTAGTAAATGTTTAATTTAAAAGAAATTTGATATTGTATAAAGGCTTTGTTATCCTTTAATATATCGTCTTAAATTACTTCAATAGTTATTTCAAACTAATTTTTAAATTTAATATGGGAAAGGAGTAAGTAAATTATGAATTCTTCTTCTGAAGAAACAAAACAAAACAAGAAGTTTTCATCGGTTTTTATTTACAGTGCTATCGTAGTAGCCATTGTTGTATTAATCGGTGCATTTTTACCTGAGCAATTTGGTAAAATTACAGGCGACATCAGTAGTTGGATTACTGAAAAGCTTGGCTGGTATTACTTGATTTTGACTACTGTAATAGTGTTCTTTTGTATCTTTTTAATTTTTAGTCCAATCGGTAAACTTAAACTAGGTAAACCTAATGATAAACCTGAATTTAATACTGTTTCATGGTTTGCGATGTTATTTAGTGCCGGTATGGGAATAGGTTTAGTGTTCTACGGTGCAGCTGAACCTATGGCACATTTTGCCTCACCACCTAATGCTGATCCTAAAACTACTGAAGCATATACAGAAGCATTACGTTCTACATTTTTCCACTGGGGATTCCATGCTTGGGCTGTATATGGTGTAGTTGCATTAGCTTTAGCTTACGCTCAATTTAGAAAAAATGAACCAGGTTTAATTTCACGTACACTACGCCCTATTTTAGGTGACAAAGTGGAAGGACCTATAGGAACAATTATTGACGTTCTTTCAGTATTTGCGACTGTTGTAGGTGTAGCCGTTTCACTTGGTATGGGTGCGTTACAAATTAATGGTGGACTTCATTACTTATTTGGTGTTCCAAATAATGTATGGGTTCAATCTATTATAATTGGCGTAGTTACAATATTATTTATTGCTAGTGCATGGTCTGGTTTAAGTAAAGGCATTCAATATTTAAGTAACTTAAATATTGGTTTAGGTACTGTTTTAATGATTATTGCTTTAATTATTGGACCTACTGTACTTATTTTAAATATGTTTACTAGTTCAACTGGTAGCTTATTAAATACATTCTTATTCAACAGTTTTGACACTGCAGCTTTAAATGGTCAAAAACGTGAATGGATGTCTTCATGGACCCTTTATTATTGGGGTTGGTGGTTAAGTTGGAGTCCATTCGTAGGTGTATTTATTGCACGTGTGTCTAAAGGACGTTCAATTCGTGAATTTATCTCAGGTGTTTTACTAGTACCAGCAATCGTAAGTTTCTTATGGTTCAGTGTATTTGGTGTGTTAGGTATCGAAACAGGTAAAAAACACCCTGAATTATTTAAAATGACACCTGAAACTCAGTTGTTCGGTGTATTCCACCACGTTCCATTAGGAATGGCATTATCACTTATAGCATTAGTACTAATTGCTTCATTCTTTATCACATCTGCCGATTCAGCTACATTTGTGTTGGGTATGCAAACAACATTTGGTTCTCTTGAACCTTCTAGAGCTGTAAAAGTAACATGGGGTGTTTCTCAATCATTAATCGCATTCATCTTATTACTAGCAGGTGGCGGAAACGGTGCTGACGCATTAAATGCTATTCAAAGTGCGGCAATTATAAGTGCGTTCCCATTCTCCTTTGTAGTTATAATGATGATGATTAGTTTCTATAAAGATGCAAACCAAGAACGTAAATTCTTGGGATTAACACTTCAACCAAACAAACATAGACTTCAAGATTATGTTAAATATCAACAACAAGATTATGAATCTGATATTTTAGAAAAGCGTGAATCAAGAAGAAACGCTGAAAAATAATATGAAGTCATCATAATAACATTATTGCCCTTAAGTGCTTTTATAAGTACTTGAGGGTTTTTTATGAATTTTAAAGAGACCATATTATATATTAATGAAAATCATTCTCAATTAATAATATTTACTTATAGTGGTAAGTGCATATGATAAGAATAACTTATATATACTGATTATAAATGCGAAAGCTAAATCACGTGAAATGTAGGTATATACAGTTGTTTTGAAAAACATATAATTATACAATTTATTTAAAGGCATATAAATATGAATTTTAATATTCAAGGGGGATATATAAATGACTTCTAACATTAAGCAACAAGCTAAAAAGACATTTGAAGCAAATGGCCAGTCATATACGTACTATGATTTAAAAAGTTTAGAAGAACAAGGTTTAACAAAAATAAGTAAATTACCTTACTCAATTCGTGTTTTATTAGAATCAGTATTAAGACAAGAAGATGAATTTGTCATTACTGATGAACATATTAAAGCGTTGGGTAACTTTGGCAATGAAGGAAATGAAGGTGAAGTACCTTTCAAACCATCTCGTGTTATTCTGCAAGACTTCACAGGTGTTCCTGCAGTTGTTGATTTAGCATCATTACGTAAAGCAATGAACGATGTTGGTGGGGATATTAATAAAATCAACCCAGAAGTGCCAGTTGACTTAGTCATTGACCACTCTGTTCAAGTTGATAGCTATGCTAATCCAGATGCATTAGAAAGAAATATGAAATTAGAATTCGAACGTAATTATGAGCGTTATCAATTTTTAAATTGGGCGACTAAAGCATTTGATAACTATAATGCTGTTCCCCCTGCAACTGGTATTGTTCACCAAGTAAACTTAGAATATCTTGCAAATGTTGTACACGTTCGCGATGTTGATGGAGAACAGACGGCATTTCCTGACACACTTGTAGGAACTGACTCTCATACTACAATGATCAATGGTATTGGTGTACTAGGTTGGGGTGTTGGTGGTATTGAAGCTGAAGCGGGTATGCTAGGACAACCTTCTTACTTCCCAATCCCTGAAGTAATTGGTGTTCGATTAACTAATTCATTACCACAAGGTTCAACAGCTACTGATTTAGCATTACGTGTGACTCAAGAACTACGTAAAAAAGGTGTAGTTGGCAAATTTGTTGAATTCTTCGGTCCTGGTGTAACTGACTTACCATTAGCAGATCGTGCAACAATCGCTAACATGGCGCCCGAATATGGTGCAACTTGTGGTTTCTTCCCAGTTGATGAAGAATCTCTTAAATATATGAGATTAACTGGACGTAAAGAAGAGCATGTTGAATTAGTTAAAGCTTATTTAGAACAAAATAATATGTTCTTCACTGTAGATAAAGAAGACCCTGAATATACGGATGTCATCGACTTAGATTTATCTACTGTTGAAGCTTCATTATCAGGTCCAAAACGTCCACAAGATTTAATTTTCTTAAGTGATATGAAGAAAGAATTTGAAAAATCTGTTACAGCACCTGCTGGTAACCAAGGACATGGACTAGATAAAAGTGAATTTGATAAAAAAGCAAATATTAATTTTGCTGATGGTTCAACTGCAACAATGAAAACAGGTGATATTGCTATCGCAGCAATCACATCATGTACAAATACATCTAACCCATATGTTATGTTAGGTGCAGGATTAGTTGCTAAAAAAGCCGTTGAAAAAGGTCTTAAAGTTCCTGAATTTGTTAAAACTTCATTAGCACCAGGTTCAAAAGTTGTAACTGGATACTTAAGAGATTCAGGTCTTCAAGAATATTTAGATGACTTAGGATTTAACTTAGTTGGTTACGGCTGTACAACATGTATTGGTAACTCTGGTCCATTATTACCTGAAATCGAAAAAGCAGTGGCTGAAAAAGATTTACTAGTTACATCAGTATTATCTGGTAACCGTAACTTTGAAGGTCGTATCCATCCATTAGTTAAAGCAAACTATTTAGCCTCTCCTCAATTAGTAGTAGCTTATGCATTAGCTGGTACAGTTGATATTGATTTACAAAATGAGCCAATTGGAAAAGGTAAAGACGGTCAAAATGTTTACTTAAACGATATCTGGCCAACAATTCAAGAGGTTGCAGATACTGTAGATAGTGTTGTAACACCTGAACTATTCCTAGAAGAATATAAAAACGTGTATAATAACAATGAAATGTGGAATGAAATAGATGTAACAGATGCACCATTATATGACTTTGATCCTAATTCAACATATATCCAAAATCCATCATTCTTCCAAGGTTTATCAAAAGAGCCTGGTACAATTGAACCACTTAAAGATTTAAGAGTTATGGGTAAATTTGGCGATTCTGTTACGACTGACCATATTTCTCCAGCCGGTGCAATCGGTAAAGACACACCAGCTGGTAAATATTTATTAGATCATGATGTATCTATTAGAAACTTTAACTCTTACGGTTCTCGACGTGGTAACCATGAAGTAATGGTAAGAGGTACATTTGCTAATATTCGTATTAAAAACCAATTAGCGCCAGGTACTGAAGGTGGATTCACTACTTACTGGCCTACAGATGAAGTAATGCCTATATATGATGCAGCGATGAAATATAAAGAAGACGGTACTGGTTTAGCTGTTTTAGCAGGAAACGACTACGGTATGGGTTCTTCTCGTGACTGGGCTGCAAAAGGTACAAACTTATTAGGTGTGAAAACTGTTATCGCTCAAAGCTATGAACGTATTCACCGTTCTAACTTAGTTATGATGGGTGTTTTACCATTACAATTTAAAGATGGTGAATCAGCAGAATCATTAGGATTAGATGGAAAAGAAGCTATCTCTGTTGATATTGACGAAACAGTAAGTCCACGTGATACTGTGAAAGTACATGCTAAAAAAGAAAATGGTGAAGTCGTTGATTTTGAAGCAATTGTACGATTTGATTCACTAGTTGAATTAGATTACTATCGTCATGGTGGTATTTTACAAATGGTTCTAAGAAATAAATTAGCGCAATAATATATGAACTTTAAAGCCATGCTGACTTTATGTTGGCATGGCTTTTTTATGTTAATATGAAATATGAATGATTTTGGAAAAGAGGTACTTAAGAATGATATACAGTATGACTGAAATTGAAGCTAGATATCAAGAAACAGATAAAATGGGTGTGATTTATCATGGTAATTATGCAACATGGTTTGAGGTTGCACGAACAGATTATATCCGAAAGTTGGGTTTTAGTTATGCAGATATGGAAAAAGAGGGCATCATTTCTCCAGTTGTAGACCTTCAAATAAAATATAGAAAATCAATTTTTTATCCTGAAAAAGTGACAATCAAAACATGGGTTGAGCAATATTCAAGACTTAAATCAGTTTATTGTTATGAAGTATATAATGAGAATGGAGAACTTGCCACAACTGGTTCAACTCAATTAATTTGTATGAAATCAAGTAATTTTCAACCAATTAGATTAGACCGTTACTTCCCAGAATGGCATAAGGTTTATAGTCATGTAGATAAATTAAATCAAGATGGAAAAGATTTTGAAGTGACACAATCAAGCGACCTTGAAATATAGATGATATACAAGACTTAGGGAGAGGAATGTATTCACTTAACCCCAGCTTGCTTTGCTTGAAGAATTTCAGAACGAAATTCTCTATGCGGGGGCCGACTATCATTTACCTTACCTTTAAAATTTTTATTGTAATTTCATGCGTTTAGATTTATCACTAATATGTATTAAAAAAAGGCTCTACGTCAAATCGGACTGATGAGT
>NZ_KV830628.1:0-36221 GCF_001836805.1 Staphylococcus sp. HMSC062A01 | reverse complement strand
TCGTTATTGTCATCAACATCATGGTTGAAACCAGAATCTACATTGTTGTTACTATCTTGGGATGTAATTGGGTGACCATTGTTATCATGGTTGAACTCTTGGTCAATGTTACTTGTTGCTGCAAAAGCATGGCCGTGTGACATAAGTAATAGTGATGATGTTACCAATGTTGTTCCAAAAGCATATTTAAAACGTCTTTTAATCAATTTATTCACTCCTTAGTAAAAAGCATTCTTCATACATAAAGATGATTATTTAATAATTAAAAATATCATAAATATGTATATTTATAACTTAACATAATAATTTAATTTAAACCTTAATATCTTCTATCAACTGAATGACAGTTTTGTCATACATTTATTTAAGACAAGCGTAAGCTATTATATAATCAACTTTTTGAAACTAAGAGAGGGTGTTTTAATGCAATTACGCAAAGTTACAGAAGAAGACTTGTTCTCACTTATTAAACTTGAAAATGAGAGCTTTACGCCAGATGAAGCGGCAACGCCAAAAACTTTGAAACAGAGAATCAATAAAATACCTGATACATTCATTATCGCTGAAAAGGAAGGACGCATAATCGGATATATTAATGGACCTGTAATTAATCAACGATATATAACCGACGACTTATTTGAAGAGATTCAATCCAACCCTAACAGTGGTGGTTATCTTAGTGTATTAGGTCTAGTCGTTAACAAAGATTATCAAGGACAAGGGATTGCGGGCAAACTGTTAGAGCAATTTGAGAAACTGGCGAAGCAACAATTAAGATGCGGTGTGACACTCACATGTCGAGAAGCTTTAGTGTCATTGTATGAACGTTATGGCTACAACAATGAGGGAGAGTCAACCTCACAACATGCTGGTATAAAGTGGTATAACATGGTTAAAGAAGTGTAAGGATAAGGTTGAGACGAATACGTTTCAACCTTAAATCTATATTATGTTTAATTTATTTCTTGAGTGTTCTAACATTTTTTATTCTCACATTTTAAATAGATATTTCCCTCTTTGGACATTCACTCCAGTAATTAAATAATACTTTCTTCTTAAAGCTTTTTGATTAATTTTTAAATTTCAATTTTAAAAGTATAAGAAAACTATATTTTAATAAGAGGAAACTAGTTCTATTTCAACTTAAATATTCTGTATTCAATAATAATTCTTCAATACATTCTTATTTTAAATACGATGAATAAAATTAGGATAGTTACAAAATTGTTATATAGTTTAATTCTATGTATTTACATGCAGTTTAATGAATTTTAACCCTAATCATTGAAGTGGTTATGTTTATTGGTTGAGGTTATTTTTGCCATTATATCTTATTAAATCAAGCTTCATATACGTATTGCAAGATTAACACTAAAATCAATTTTGAATAGATGATTGAATGTTATTGAGTTTTGTGCAATGAAACCTAGAAAAACTATATATATAGATGTTCTAATTCTGTTGCAATTTACATGTAAAGTGAATTATAATGATGTACATTCAAATTAATTGTGGTCAATTAGTCAATTGGGAAGTAAGTGTAATTTATTTGAAATATTTGATGAAGCATCACAAAAACTTCAACAATCACTTCAATTTGCAGGATTTAAACATGAGACCATTGTAATGGATGATGACGGTTTTTTACCCGATAACGTCATGACGCCGTATCAATTTTTTGCAAATTATAAACGAAACGATGACGATAAACCAGCTTTTTTAATGAGGTTCAAGTGCCACCATTATGGGAAATTAAAGGTAATTATAATCATGCAGAAATTATAGATAATGGTAATGTAAGAGGGCGAATATTTTATCGCGAGCATTTTAAAAATCGAATTGTGAGTTTTGTGGAGTGGTTTGATACAAAGGACCGTTTGCGTTCGGTCGATTTTTATAACAAAGATGGATTTAAATTTGCGGAAACGGTATATGATTTAAATAAAAAGCCCATCTTGAAGACTTACGTCGATCGTCAAGGGAAAGAAGTATTATATGAAAACTTTGTCACAAAAGATATTATATTAGATTGGCAAGGTCAATCGCATTTCTTTGCGTCAAAACAAGACTTCATTAGCTTCTATTTAGACCAAATAGATGTTGATACTTCAACTGTCTTCATCAATTCATTGGCAACACCATTTTTCGTGTTATATCAATCGAATCATATGTCGAATGCAGTGTTATTCTGGCAAGAACAAAGTCATAGTAATGTCCCGGGAAATATGAAGTTATTGTTAGATAAAGAGACGCTGAATTCAAAAGTAATTATCCCAGATAGTGCAGAATTTGAGGCTATTACATCAAATGTTGAGGCGCAGTATCGTCCTTTCATCAGTCAATTGGGCTACTTGTATGATTATCAGAAGTCTAATAATTATAACAAGCAAGTACTTAATTTAACGAATTCTGATGATCTTCCCAATTTAGAAGAAATTATACGACAGTGTGAAGATTATGAATTTCATATTGGTGCTATTACCGAAATGTCAGCTAAATTAATGGGCTTGGGTAAATATGATAACGTTAAACTTTATCCAACAATCACCCAAGCGAAGATTGATCAATTATTCCAAACATGTGATGTTTATTTAGATATCAATAAAGGTGGAGAAATCGTTAATGCTATTGAACGTGCAATGCTCCATAATCAATTAATTTTGGCTTATGATGAAACTGCGCATCGTCGTTCATTTATTGCTAAAAAGAATATTGCAAAGCAAGACGAACCTCAACAATTAATTGATATATTAAATGAAATTGTTAAGGAACCAAGTGTATTTAAAGAGCGAGTCAATGCACAACAAGAACAGAATAATCGTATTGAAGAAACTACGTTTAAAAATGTCATTACGAATGCGTTAAATCATTAAATGAGGATAATAAAGCTTTTGAGATAAATGAAGACTTACAAAAATTCTACTTTTACTCAAAAGCTTTTTTGTTTTGTAAAGGTATTCTTAGATAGATGATTACTCAAATAAGTTGATACGCGTTCCTGGTGTGTCATAGCACTTAGGTTCATCATTCCACTTTAGTTGGGATGCTCCCCTAGGAGTCTTCGCAACTATGTTTCGTAATCTATCTTAGAACTACACACGAAAGAATGTGAACGCTTATGTTTCTTATGTAGTTTTAATTTAAAACAATTTTTAAGAAAGTATATCTAGTTTTAACAAATAAATGATTTATATAAATAATTACTCTCTGTTGTTTTCAATAGTGATTATAGTACCGTTAGAATCAGATTTAATATTTAATTTTAAAGAGAATCTTTCGCAAATATCTTTAATAATAGTTAAACCTTTAGATTTAGTAGACATATCATTAAAGCCAATACCATTATCCTGAATAGTAATATAATCCTCGTTTAGAAAAATGGTAATACGCGATGAATCAGAATGTTTATAAATATTAGAAATAATGTTATCAAATAAGCGCTCATACCATAATTGGTCACCAAGCCAATAAATAGGGTTACCTTCAACATTTAGAATGGTTAGAATGTTCTTTGAATCTAATAGATAGTGCCATTTATCAATTGTTGTGTTTATACATGCTTGTATATCAACTTGGTGGTTAAACGTATAAAATCTAGAAATATCATCTTTGTTAGGTAATGCTTTAATTAAATTAGAAATATAGTTTATCTTTTCATAAGATAACTCTATATCATTATCATTAATTTGGTATTGAAATCCGAGTTGGTATAACTCTAAATTTAATGCAGTTAGAGGCGTATTAATATCATGGGCAAGTTGATTAATGTAATTTTGTTCTTGCTTTTTGTTTTCGATGATTTCTAACTCTCTATATCTTAGTCTGTCTATTAAGATATTTATAGATTGGCCAACTTCATCAATTTCGTCATTTATATGAGTAGGTATGTCTAATTTATTAGGTAATTTGTCACTATTAGCAATGTCTAATAATTTATCATTAAGTAAACGTAAACGATCCACAATTTTATATACATAGCGTGAAGCAATAATAACTAAAGTAATTAGAATTAAGAAGAAAAAGATATAAAAAATTATTGTAAGACCACTGGATTTAAAATTTAAACCGATTGGATAACCCAAGACTTTTTCAATAAATAGAATACATAGTAGTATCATACTATTGATAGCTAAAAAAACTAGAGGTATCGATAATAAACCCAATCCCATGAACATATAGTATTTTTTTAATAGTCTCATAAATTAGCCCCCATTTAATCTATAACCAATACCATAAATTGTCTCAATAATTGTTCCAGAATCTAATAACTTAGTTCTTAATTTTTTTACATAAGCGTTCAAAGTATTTTCAGAAGCGGATTCAAATTGCCAAACGTAATCAATAATTTGATCCTTAGTTAAAATCAAATCTCTGTTTTCATACATATAGAAAAATAATCGACGTTCCGTTTTAGTTAAAGATAATTGCTTTCCATCATTAGATTTGATTATCTTGTCTTTAGCATTAACTTTAAACTCATAAAATTGAGCCTCTTTATCAGCATAATGGATAGTTAAAAGATTATTAATCCTAGAAATAAGTTCTCTCGGATTGAAAGGTTTGGTAAGGTAATCATCGCCATTATTCAAACCTTTAACTTTAGAATCGATATCAACTCTTGCTGATAAATAAATAATAGGTATAGTAGAAATGCTTCTTATCCCATCAGTGATAGACAAACCATCATTATTGGGTAACATAATATCCATAATAATGATATGAACGTCATTCAATACGTTAAAAACGCTATCTCCAGTTCTATCTAATGTCACCTGTGCACCTTTTTGTTGTAATATTTGTTTTAAATTTTTAGCGATGGTTTCATCGTCTTCTACTAATAAAATATGAAACCCCTCCATATATTTCACCTCCATGTTTTATTAATTAATTAATATAAATGTTGGTATATAGAATAGCACGTATAAACCAAAGAATAATACGGGAATTTTAAATGTAGGAGAATAATCTTTATCTCTTAACCATGAAAGTATTTCGTATATTCCTGTTAAAAAAGCTACTGCTAAACTCCCCATTGAAATGAGTAATAATACTGATGATATGATACCAGTCATTCATATGCACTCCTTTATCTGAATTTGTAATTCCAGTTTAAAAACTAATTCTGAAAAAGTTATGAATAATTCGTATTATCTTCTTAAATTCATATAAAAGAGTATGAAAGGTTGGGATAACAATTAATTATTTATGTCACTAAAAAATTTAAATCAAGTATAAAAAAATATATGTAAATAGTATCTTTTCAATTTACAAAAAGATGAGGAGGCTAATATGAAAAGATTATTTTTTATAAGTATTATATTTTTAGTATTTTTAGGAAGATGTTCCTTCAGTGACAACAAAGATAAAGCAGAAGGTGAAAAAGCCAATAACAAGGCTAAAGCTACAGACAAAATGAAAAAATTTAAAATAGGTCAAGTCGTGGATGATGACGGTGTAGATATTAAAGTAGTTAAAGTAGAATTCGTAGATAACCATGATGAGTATAGTGCGCCTGTAAATGGCAAAGCCTTGAGAGTATACATAAAGTTTAGAAATAATAACGATGATCAAGTTTTAATGGATAATACTGATTTCAGTATGAAAGTAAATAACGAGAATTATGAAGAATGGTATGGTAGTGAAGATATGCATGAAGGATTTAGCCACCAATTAAATCAGCATAACACTGCATCAGGCTACATTACTTATGATGTACCGGATAGTGATCATTATACTTTAGAATTAGATACCGTACCTAATTTCAACAAAGTTAGGGCACAATGGATTATTAATAAATCAGAAATTAAGAATTTAAATGTCACTAAAGATACTTCGGCTAGCTCAACTACAGATGTTGAGGACGAATCAGATACAACATCTTCTAGTAAAAAAGAAAATGATGATTCTGATCAAGCGGGCTTGGGCGTGACATATCCTGCTTATATGTATAATGCTTTAGTAGATGAATATAATTCACTCACTGATGGTGAAAAGATGAACCATGTATCTAAAGATGTGTTAGAAATTGAGTATAATCAATTAGAAGATCGTGTAGAAGCATTGTATGAGAAAGAAAATGCTAAAGCGAAAAAAAATACGAAAAAGCAATGCAAGATTATGAAGACCAATTGGCTCAAGAAGAATATGAACAACAACAAGCAGAATAAGCTGAAAATGAAGCATCTGAATCTGATGACATTTCAAATGGTCCTGGTTCTGATGATTCATCATTAGACAGTGGAACAGAAGATACAGAAGATACTTCTTCTGAAGATGACGCAGCATAGAAAAGGAGACAACAATGGAACATAATTATATGAATGAACCTAAGCCAACTAACAGAATTATTGAAATGATTCTTGGAATAACAGGAAATATATTTGGAATTATTGGTGGATTGATTGCACTAATTCTAACAAACTATGATAAAAGTTATGGTTCAGAACTAGTTGGATTAATGACTATTGTGGCAACCAGCTCTATTATTTTATCAGCAATAACTTTAACATTAAGCTGTTTAATTAATAAAAGACGTGTTTTAATTAGTATTATACTTATTGTTGCTGCAATAATTCATATATATTAGGATTTTTTGGTTATTTATCAGGTATTCTAATCCTCGTTGCTGGAATTATCGCATTAGTTAGGAAATAATTTGATAGAATAGAAGGAACTATGACAAAGTTCCTTTTATTTTTTTAATTATGATTCGAAATGAGGTGTTAAAGATGGAAATTGTGTACATTGCAGGTGGATGTTTATGGGGAGTTCAAGCGTTTATAAAAACATTGCCAGGTGTCTTATCGACTGAAGCGGGACGTGCAAATGGGATATCTGAAACACTTAGTGACAAATATGACGGCTATGCAGAATGTGTCAAAACGACATTCGACCCTATGCAGACATCAATTACTGACTTAATGAATTATCTTTTTGAGATTATAGATCCATATAGTATTAACAAACAAGGTGTTGATGAAGGCCCCAAATATCGTACAGGTATTTATAGTGATGAACAGAAGCATCTTGAAGAAGCACGCGACTTCATCTCAAAACGACCTGATAAAGAGCGAATTGCCGTAGAAGTGTTACCTTTAAATAATTACTTTGCAAGTGCTGAGGAACATCAAGACAGACTCGATAAACATCCAGAGGATATCTCATACTGTCATGTTACGCCTGACATGTTGAAAAAATATCTTTGAAAAATATGAGCTGTTACAATAATCACTATTTTGTGTAGGTTAGTTCGAAACAATGTCATTAAGAATACGTATATCCAGACAAATTTGGGCAATACAGTACTATAGAAAGTAATTAAATTATAAAAGAAAGAAGCGATAGTAATGACAATTTTACTTACAGGCGCAACCGGGCATCTTGGGTCACATATCACTGAACATGCAGTTAAAGAACAGGTGTCTGATTTTAATATTGGGATACGTAATCCAGATAAAATGCCATCACACTGGAAAGATAAAGTAGGCGTTAGAGAATTAGATTATTTTAATGAGGAAAGTATGGTTCGTGCATTCAAAGGTATTGATACGGTTATATTTATTCCGAGTATTATTCATCCGTCATTTAAGCGACTCCCAGAAGTGGAGAATTTAGTTAGTGCAGCTCATAAAGCACATGTCTCACATATTATGTTTATTGGATACTATGCAGATCAACATAATAATCCTTTCCATATGAGTCCATACTTTGGCTACGCTGAACGTTTACTTGCATCTAGTGGTCTTAAATATACTTATGTCAGAATGGCGATGTATATGGATCCATTGAAACCTTATTTACCAGAACTTGCAGATATGCGGAAACTCATTTATCCAGCGGGTGATGGCCGTATTAATTATATTTCTAGAGATGATATTGCTAGAGGTATCGTAGCATTATTACAACAACCAGATAAATTTGGACACAGATATTTACTTTCTGGCTATAGTTATTCTATGACAGAATTAGCAGCAATTTTGTCTGAAGCAGCAGGTTCTAAGATTGAATATAGTCCTGTTTCTTTGGAAAAGTTCTCAGAAATGTATGATGAACCTAAAGGGTTTGGTGCATTGCTTGCATCAATGTACGAAGCAGGTGCAAGAGGGTTACTTGATCAACATTCAAATGATTTTGAACAACTAGTGCATGATAAACCACAAACTTTCCCAGAATTTTTAAAAAAGTGAACATTAAAAATAGGACGTGTGATGATAGTCATCGCACGTCCTACTTTTACATTATAAAGTTTAACGATACTATTTGTTATCGCAATCGAAAGTATCAGCAAAGCTTAATGCAGCTAAACCTAATAAGTCTAAAGCGTGTTGAGCACCTTCTTTACCATGTCCAGCTTCAAAGTGTTTGTAAGCAGCAACGCCTAATACACCGAAAGTAGCAATTGAACCTAAACGTGATAAGTTTTTGTTTAAGAAACTAGCAGCATAAAAAGCAGCGGCAGCAGCTTCTACAGTACCAGCTAATTTAACTGAGCTTTCTGGTAAGCCGAATACATTTTGGAATGTATCTTTCATTTCTTGGTCACCTTTTAATTTAGGTTTTGAAGCAGTGTATAATTCTTTAGCAAGTTTTAAGTTTGCAGCATAACGTAAAATCATAATTTAAAAAACTCCTTTTTATTTGTTTTCAAAGTATTTATCAACAATAGGTTTAACGCGTTCGCCAAATAGACGGATTGATTTCATTACATACTCATGAGGCATTGAACCTACAGGTGTATGAATCATAAAACGGTTAAGACCTAACGTTTCAACAGTTTCAATAATTTTTTGAGCAACCGTCTCAGGACTACCCAGATAGATTGCGCCTTGACTTCCTACTTCTCTTTCAAACATATTCTCGTCAAAGCTAGGCCATCCACGTTCACGACCTAAAATATCATGGTGTGCTTTTAAAGAAGGGAAGAATTCTTTCTTAGCGTTCTCGTCTGTTTCAGCGATGTACCCCCATGAGTGTACCGATACGGATAATTCGTCTGGATTATGACCGTAAGATTCTGGGACAGATTTATAAATCTCAATATTGCGTGTAAATCGTCTAGGATTACCACCAATAATCGCATACGTTATTGTTAACCCAAAGGCACCAGCTCTTAATGATGATTCAGGTGTACCACCAGTTGCAATGGAAATAGGTAACTTACCATGTTCGACACGTGGATATATACCTGTTGGGTCGAAACTTGGACGTAATTTACCATCCCAACTTACAACTTCATGTTCGTTGATTTTTAGTAATAATTGCAACTTTTCATTAAATAGGTCTTCGTAGTCATTTAAATTATAACCGAATAATGGGAAAGATTCGATGAATGACCCTCGTCCAATCATAATTTCAGCACGTCCATTAGATACGGCGTCTAATGTCGCATATCGTTGATACACACGTACTGGGTCATCTGATGATAACACAGTTACTGCAGATGACAATTTAATATGCTTAGTACTTGATGCTGCAGCAGCAAGTACGGTCACTGGATCTGATACAGCATAATCAGGACGATGATGTTCACCCAATCCATATATATCTAATCCTAATTGATCAGCTAGTTCAATTTCTTCTACAATATCGCGAATTCTCTGAGCATTTGAAACAGCAGCTTGTGTACCATCAGGCATAACCATATCCCCATTATCTGCAAATGAAGTCAATCCTAATTCTATTTTCAACACGTCACCTCCATTGGTATAAATTTTATACTAGAATTGTAGTCCTTATTTTAAGATTAGTCAATAGAAATGTTTCGAATTAGAGATTTTTTATTTTAAAAAGCGAATATGTGATTTTTAAATGAAAGAACTTTAAAAGTATTTTGTCAATTTCAAATAGTCTTTTGAAAAATAAGTGAAAGTGTCATAATAGGAATGTTGTAGAAAATAGAAAGAAGGGAGAAGCAAATGTCTATCCAAAAAACAATGAATTACAACAAAATAACAACCATATTCTTTATTGCGGGAATTATAGTAATGAGCAGTTTATATACGGCTATTCCATTAACTGCAGAGTTTGCTAAAGACTTTAAAATTCCACAATCAGTTGCAACTTTAAATGGTGTTGCATTTTCCGTTACATATTCAGTAAGTTGTTTGTTTTATGGGACTATTTCAGAAAAATATGGGAGAATTCGCACCATATTATTTGGAATTTGTGGGCTTGTAATGATTTGTATGGTCATAGGTTTTGTACATTCTTTCGCAATACTGGTCGTTTTAAGAGCGATACAAGGTATATTTGCTGCTGCCTTTTCACCAGTATCTATCACATACGTGACAGAAACTTATTCATCGGTCAAACGTATGACTGCGATTAGTTTCATTAGTACGAGTTTCATGTTATCAGGGATTATTGGTCAAAATTTAAGTGAGATCATAGTAGGTTTTTCAAATTGGCATATGGTTTATTTCACTTTAACGGTGCTATATATCATCTTAGCTTTTGTTATTCATAGACAAATTCCTGAAAGTCCTGTGAAGAACCCCAACATCCAATTACTTAAATTCTTTAATAATTTTAGTGATTTTAAAACGAATAAATCCGTGCTCTTATGCTATGGGGTGTCGTTAACATTGTTGACGATGTTTATTAGTATGTATACAGTGTTTAATCATTACGTCACTTCCGATACAATTGGTGGGGATGAAACAACTGCGATTAATGCTAAACTGTTTGGTATTATTGGTATGTTGTTGTCCCTAATTGCAGGACGAATCAGTGATCGCATAGGTGTTAAAAATCTTATTTTAAGTTCATTAGTTGTGAGTACAGTAGCACTTATCTTAATGTCTGTAACAACAAACATCGTGTTACTAATTATTTGGAGTGTGCTGTTTGTAAGTGGTATCGCCTTCGCAATTCCATCAACAATTTCTAAAGTAGGCTTAACTGTTCGAGGTAACCAAGGGTTCTTCTTATCAGTAAACACATTTATTTTATTCTTAGGTACTGCGATTGCACCTATTCTAAGCATTGTCTTAAATACGATTTCAAGTTTCACAGTACAATTTAATATTATAGCTATGATTGGTATTATCGCTATTATGATTGCACTATGCATGCCACGTAGGAAATATTAATTGAGGTAACCAATTTCTAATTAAATTTAGTGAATTAGGTTATAACGTAATAAGAGGTGGTTTCAGTGGATAAATCATTAATGATTTCAAACGCATTAAATCTTATTTTGATGATAGTACTCATTATATTTAATATGATTAATATAGGTATTTGGCCAATGGTCATTCTAGCATTATTAATCATAGCTAATAGTATTTTTATGGTTTACAAGACAGTAGACGTTAAAAAACGCAAATGACAAAAAAGCAATCTCACTCTTAATTTATGTGAGATTGCTTTTATTTATCATAACAATATAATGATGTTTCAAGCACTTTATTTAATGTTTCAAACACTTCTTCAACTGTATAGTTATAGTCATTTTCTACCCAACGTCGTAGTACTTCTATTACGCCACTACTGTAAAAATCAGCTACAATTTCAGGATGTTTACTTTCTCTAATCTTTTGCGCTAAGGGGTTACGCTTACGAGTTGAGTTATTTAACATCATTTCGCGACTCACATTCGTTAAACTTCTAAATACATCTGCCTGTCGAGACGAAACTAATAGATGTTTGAAAATCTTTTTATTATTACCAATGTAATAGATAAAGTCTTCAAATGATTCAGGGGTTGTAATGTCTGCTGATGTGTCACCTTTAGCTATAATTTGTTGTGTAATAAAGTCAGGTAAAGTGTAGAGTAATTCATATTTATCTTGGAAGTATCTGTAGAACGTACTGCGGTTGATTTCTGCAATATCACATATTTTTTGTACGGTGATTTCATCAAAATGATAATCATGTAAAAGTATAAATACAGTTTCATGAATATGTTTAATCATACGCTTTTGATTTGCTGACGGCATTATCTGATTCTCCTATTTATTTAATCTAGTCAGATAGCTTGACGTAATAAGAGTAATTTATCACAATAAAGTTGATTTTTCCAAACATAACAACTGATACTACGTTTAAATTTGTTTATAAAAAAAGAGTAAATAAGTTATTTGAAACGTTTAATACTATAAGAGCGATATAAAAAAGTGGGAGCGAAACTGAGTTTAGTTTCACTCCCTCGCAATAATAGCTACGATTGAGAAGAGTTTGTCTTAAGTGCCTTCTCAACTCGGTTTGCTACTGTAAATTTGCATTATGAGTTTTAAATATGCTACACCAAACGAGCATATTCTTTATTTATCTTTCTTAACTTTGTAATTAGTTAGTCTCAATACCTTCTAACCATTCATCTACTTTATTATCATTATCATCCACATAGTCTTTAGCTACTTGTTCTGGATTTTTGTTATCAACAAAGATTTTTTTAGCTAATTTGTCTTCTTCAGATTTACTCCAATCATCTGCCATACGTGTTGCAATTGTGTATGCAGCTGGATGTGCTTCTTTAAAGTCTTTGTTAAATACTAAGTCAATATGTTGATTATTATTACCATAAATGTTGTCTGGATCTTTCAACATTTTAACGTCTAATTCTTTAGAGAACCAGCTAGGTTCCATTGATGTGAAGACGATAGGTTCTTGTTGTTTAAAAGCAGATTGAATTTTCTTGAATTGGTCTTGGTCAGAACTTTCTTTCAAGCTATATTTATCCAAGTTGTCACTATCAAGTTCATCTTTAGTTTCTTGCATAACGCCATTACGTGCGTCTGTGCCTTGAATTGTCCAATCTACAGATTTTCCGAAGTCACTGTTTTTTAAGTCACTAATTGAGTCGACATCTTGCACGTACTTAGGTACGGCTAAACCTACTTTTGCGTTATCAATTAAATGTTTATCATCATAAATTGTTAATTTACTTTTGAACTTATCGTAGTAACTTTTATCAGTAGTAGGGAAGATACCTGATGCATGGAATGAATCAGAGTTCTCTGATACAGTAGCATATAACGGGCCACTTGCTGTTACTGGTGTAGTTGTTACATCATAACCTGCTTTTTTCAAAACCTCTGCTATAACTAGTGAACGTGGTGTTGAATTATCACTCGCGATATAAGGTATTTCGATTTCTTTATTACCAAGTGATGTTTGACTATCGTCTGATGAACCACTACCGCTACCACTATTACCACAAGCACTTAACACTATGGCTAAGGCTAGTGTGGCTAGCAGTCCTAAGAATTTCGAACTACGTCGTTTTAACATAACGTGTTTCCTCCTTTTTAATATTAGTCTCTAAGTTCGTCATCATGACGATGTTGAGATGATCGGTTATATCTATCGTAAACACCTTTGTTGTTTTCACGAGCGTATAACATTAATGCTTTGAATAATACATCTTGATCAATATTGCTATCAGTTAATTCTTTGTATAAGTTTGTTGTTTTATCGAAATTTGAATCATGATAATCATGGTTATCATTTTGTTGATCATGATTGTTATGACGATAATCATCGTTTCTATCGTAAATGTCTTGATAGTGTCGATCATTATAATTACGTTCATCATGATGAGTATGGTCGCCATCTTGAGTATAAAGTGATTCATAGTCGATATCATCAGGTTGATTATCATAATGATGTTGGCGATGATGCTGGTCATGATGATTATCTAAATGCACAGAACGGTTATAATCTTCGTCATTATAATTGCGATTGTGGTTACGTTTGTCATTTTGATAAACATAGTTATCTTTGTCTTGTCTAGCGTATTCATTATTTTTATCGTTGACATGACCTTTTTCAGAATATGTGTCGTGATGATTATCTTCTTCTAAAGCTTTACCTTCAACGTCAACGTTTGGCAATACTGCACCTAACCATTTAGGAAGGTACCATGAAGCTTTACCAAAGAGTTTCGTCAATGCTGGAATTAATGTCATACGTACGACGAATGCGTCGAATAACACACCGAAACCTAATGCGATACCCATTGACTTAATTGCACTGTCATCTTGGAAGACGAATGCGATGAATACACTGAACATAATAAGTGCAGCAGCTACGATAACAGGTCCACTTTCTTTGATACCTACACGGATTGAATGATCATTGTCGCCAGTCTTACTGTATTCTTCATGTACACGTGTCATTAAGAAGAGCTCGTAGTCGATGGCAAGTCCGAATAACAATCCAATTGTGATTACTGGAAGGAATGCAAGTAATGGTCCTGTGTTTTCAATACCAAATAAACTACCCATAAAGCCATGTTGAATGACTAATGTTGTGAAACCTAATGTAGCCATTAATGAAAGGATAAAGCCTAGTACTGCTTTTAATGGAACTAAGATTGAACGGAACACAATCATTAATAAGAAGAATGCTAATACAACGATAACGCCTGCAAATACTGGAATAGCGTTGTTTAGTTTTTCTGACATATCGATGTTAATAACACTTTGTCCTGAAATTTCAGTGTCATAGTCATATTTTTCTTGCGCTTGGCTATGATAATCACGTAAATCATATACTAGATTTTCTGTTGACTGTGAGTTCGGTCCTTTTTCAGGAATGATTGTGAATAATGCGTAATTGTTGTTGTCAGTTAGTTGTGCTTTTGAAACTGTATCAACATTATCAATGTCTTCTAAATCACTACGCATATTATTTAAGTCACGTTCGATAGTGCTTTTACTTCCACCATCTTTTGTATTTACTAACATGACAATTTGTCCGTTATAACCTTCGCCAAAATTATCTGAGATTAATTTATAGGCTTTGTATTCTGATGAGTCAGTTGGTTTTAAACTATCATCTGGAATACCTAAACGCATGTCACTGACTGGTATAGCAGCTAAAATTAAAATAATTAAACTTACAATAACAGCGATAACTGGCTTACCAACAATAAATTTTGCCCAAGGATGATCTTTAGGGTCTTTACTTTTAGATGGTTTATCTTTAATTTTAATACTTTTATGGAAGATACTGATTAGGGCAGGTAATAGTGTTAATGCTACTAATACTGCAAATAACACACTAATCGCTGAAGCGAATCCCATAACCGCTAAGAAGTCGATTCCTACAAGTGATAAACCACAAACAGCAATCATAACTGTAAGACCAGCGAATATTACAGCACTACCTGCTGTACCCACTGCTGTTGCGATAGCTTCTACAGTATCGACACCTTTTTTCTTAAGTTCTTTAAATCTAAATAGAATAAAGAGTGAGTAGTCAATACCAACAGCTAAACCTATCATTACAGCTAGTGTAAGAGTGAAGTTTGGAATATCAAAGATATATGTTAATAATGCGATGATACCAACACTTGAACCTAAACCGATGATTGCACTAATAATTGGCATACCAGCTGCGATAAGTGAACCAAAGGTAATAAGTAAGATTACGAATGCTACGACAATACCGACAATTTCTGATGTACCACCAGGTTCAGCATTCATAGCGCCACCTTGAGTTTTTTCAATTTGCACATTGTGGTTGTCAGTTACATCTTTTAATTCTTTGTCGATGATATGTTTAGAAGAATCTTTTAATCCAGTTTGTGGAACTACATAACTTACGTTAGCGATAGCGGTATCGCCTTCATCGTTAACTTGTCCACTGTCATATGGATTAGAGATATTTTGGATATAATCATCATTTTGTCTGATATTGTCTAAAGCATCTTCAATATCTTTCTTCGTATCTTTATTATTGAGTCCATCATTCTTATTAGAATGGAAGACTATTTTCATCGAGGCTTTCTCACTGTCCTGATGAAATTCTTTACTAATTTTATCGTTTGTATCTAATGACTTAAGGCCGTTCATAGTGATGTCACTGTCAAACTTCGGTGAGTTTATCATTAATGGCATGATAATGACACCTAGTATAACAAGCCATCCTATAACACTTAGCCATTTGTTCTTAGCTATAAATTTTCCTAGTTTGTATAATAGCTTTGCCAAGACATTTCCCCCTATTTCATTAATTTATATCGCTTAAAGTATGGGTAATGTGTTGATGATTTGTGAGCAATTACATTAAATCGATACCTCAAATTAAGCATATTTAAAATGTTACATTTGATAATGTAACAAGTTATACCCACGTTCGGTACCATTAAAAGTTTTACGTCGTTGGAAAATGCAACACTTTGGAAAAATTGTTGGTGAAAATAGCGTGTATTAAGGGGATATATAAGAAAACAGGTAACCTCGTGATGATGGTATACCTGAAAATAATTTGGTATGTAGACTTGCGATGTAGTTAGTTCATTAAATAAAACAGGAGAAGTAATGCACCTATTAAGACAAAAATTACGCCAGGAATATAAATTTTTTCTCTGAGGTCAATGTCATGTTGGTATGCAACAAATCTACTAATACCGATTAAAATTAGACCTAAAAGTAATAAAATGATGGAAAGAACGAGCATTAACCGTACCTCCTAATCAAAAAAGTACAAATAGCAAATTGATTAATATGTATATCTTTCTTTCAAATCTATTATATTATGTAAGCGTATTTTTTTATAGCGATTTATTAATATATTGTAAAATTGTTATAACTTTTTGGAAAGTTTATTAACAAAATTTATACATTCTTAATATTTTATAAAGGTAATAATAAACTGACTTTTCAAACTATACGTATTTGAATTATTTTGAGAAAAGAAACAGAAAGCAACTGTAGAAGGACGGATAGTATTAAAGAGCAATCATGTTAATAAATATTTAATCAACGTGATTGCTCAAATTTGCAGGAACTATTTAGTGTTATATATTAATGTGATGAAATCTTGGATAATAGAAGTGAGATGTCTATCATTACGGTATATGAGTGAGATGTAACTTGTGGTTGGGGCATTAGGCAAAGTCTTACTAATAATGCTTGGATGATGACTTATAGCATTTTCACTGACTAAACTTAAGTAATTTGAATCTTTTATTGTTGTAAGGATACTGCTAATACTATTGGTTTCCATGTGAACGTCTAAGTTGATAAAGTTCTTGTTACGCCATTCGTATATACTGTCTCGAGTTGCTCCGCTATTATGAATGATAAAACGGTAACTACTAATATCTTCTAAAGTAAGATGATCTTTTTGAGCAAGTGGGTGACGTTTGTCCATAGCAAGCACTAATGGATTTTCATGAAGACGTTTGACTTGTAGTTCACCCTCGTTAAAACCTTTTTCAGCTATGACAGCAATATCAATCTTACGGTCTTTAACTTTCTCGATAATAATTGGCGCAGTATCTACTGTTAAGTTAATATCTATATTTGGATGTTCATGCATATAGTTTTTAAATGTTGACGGTAAAATGCTATAGATTGGAGCGTGACTCGCACCAATTCTTAAAGTTCCTCGTTTAGATTGTTTGAAATCTTCCATCATATCTGTTGTTTCTTCTATTAAATTAAGCATTTTATTCGCATTCCGATAGAGTAATTCACCAGCTTCAGTGAGGTTGAAATGTTTACCTTTTTTGAAATATAGAGGTAACCCACATTCTTTGCTTAAGTTTTTCAAATGAAAAGTTACCGTTGGTTGTGTGATACCAAGTTTTTCAGCGACGGCGTTTTCGTTTTGTGCCTCAACGAAATGTTTAAAGATGAGTAATTGCTTTGTATTCATAAATTGATTTCCCCAAAATATATATTTTGTTTATACTATTTTCTATAATAAATAAAGAATTTTGAGGACACGTTAATAATTTGTTTAAAGTTAGTTAAACAGTGATTTTATATTAATATGCAATAAGTCGTAGGTTAGGAGAGAAGGAAGTATGAAAGAAAGGATACTTGTGGTTTCTGATATACACGGTCATCGGAAGGCACTCGTCACTCTTTTAAAGGCAGTTAATTTTAATGTGAGAAAAGATCAACTCGTTTTAATGGGAGATTATGTTAATAATGGACCCGATTCATTTGGGACTTTGAAGTTAGTGAAACGCTTAAAACGTCGAGGTGCACTTGCCTTGGCTGGCAATCATGAGATGCGTTGGTTAGAAAGTAAAGATAAAAAAATCAAACGCTGGCACAAATTTTTAAGAGAATTGTCGACAATCGAGGTCATAGATAATTACATATTTGCGCATGCTGGTATAGATACGTCTAAACCTTTAAATAAACAGATTAAGGAATAAACTACTGGTCATTATAACCATAATTTAAATAGAAACATCCCTAAAAATAAATATTTGATACATGGACATATTCCTAATTATCGCTATGGGTTAAAAAACGATGAATTATATAAAAAGAAAAATATACTAGATATTGATACAGGTGCTGGTCATAATAAATTCTTATCTCTTATTGATTTAACTAATGCGTACCAATACTCTGTTAAGGTTACAGATACTAAAAAAATCAACACTAAACGTATAAAATTATAAAAATCTATGACTGGTCAATGTTTGGAACCTTTAATTAATTTTCAAAAAACAGAAGTATAAGTTTTAAATTAAATGTTATATAATGAAGTGGAATATTAATAAAAAGGGTGATATGCGTGAAGAAGCTTAGACAACATTCTAAATTTAATTCGTATTTAAAAGTGTCATGTTCAGTGTTGTTAATGAGTGGAACATTAGTGGGTTATGGATTTACCAAAGATGGAGTTGCACAATCAAATGACCGCATCGACAACGTTTCAAGTGAAATGACATCTGTTCAAAATAAACTTGATAAAGCGATAGATAAAGCGAAAACAAAAATTGACCGTTTGAAGTACCTACAAGCCACTGATATTAAAAGTTATAAAGAAGATATTGAAGATGCACGTAATCAGTCTGAAATTGATCAAATTTTAAGGGATGCACAGGAAGAAGACCGTATATCAAATGAGGAAAGTACTAGAGAAACTGGTGAAAAAGCAAGCACTTCTAATGAATCTTCACTCTCAACTGCTGAGCAATCATCAACGAATGAAGGAGATAAGCTAGATGAATTAGATAAAATAATAGCCGATTTAGATTCTCTATCTGAAAAGGTTGATACCCATCAACAAAGTGAAGATATGAAGTCGGAACAAGGTTCCACAAATAATAGTGAAAATAGCCAAATAAGTAGTGGACAATCAGCATCTTCTCAAGACATTACGAATCACATGAATGAAGAAAATGATGATACCTCAATATTGGATGAAATGGATAATGTTAAAAATGACATAGAATCAACTAAAGAAAGTGCACATTCATCTGTAGAAGATATTCGAGATCAAACTGACTCATCCATTCAAGATGACAATTCAACAGAATCGCATTCAAAAGATAATACTAATACTGCATCAGATAAAAGTATTCTAAGTGGTATCAAACAGATAGATAAAGATGATATCAGCCATAAGTCAAACAAGATTGATTCAAAAGAGGGTCATATTGATGCATTAACTGACGAATTATCTGCTAATCAAAAAATTGATCAAGCCATTACAAAAGTTGAAAATAAACAAAATAACACATCGAAACGTTACAGTGACCATAAACTTGAGCAATTGAGACAGTTAGAACAACAAGTAAAGCAAAACAACAATTTGACTAATGAGCAAAAGCAAAATGTTGAAAAAGATATTAGAAATGTTCGACAAAATGTTAAAGCGAACCGAGATCAAATAAGTGGCCGCTTAGAACAATCTTCAAATAAGCAAGCAACAGTCGAACAAATCTTAAGAAGTGTCTTTAGTAAAAACGAAGCTCAAAAGATAGCCAAGCAGATTAAAACTAACGGTCAGTCAGATAAGCAAATAGCAGATCAAATGATGAAACATATCGACAACCTCAAAACGACAACAAGTGATGATATTTTGGCATCCATGTTTGATCAAACACCTGATAAAGAGGCTTTAATCAAAACATTGCTTTCAACACGTTTAGGAAATAATGAAGCATCACAAATAGCTAAACAGCTTGCTAAAGAGAATTTATCTAGTTCAGAATTAGTAAATCAAGTGAAGCAAAAAATTAATGCAAATCAGTCAGTAACAGCTGATGATATTCTTAAAGACGTACTAGATAAATCGTCAGCCCCTAAACAAACCATTGAAACGTTATTAGCTACAAAGTTAAATCAAACACAAGCGAAGGCGTTGGCAGATCTTATCGCTAGAGTTCAAACGGATAAAGCTGATGCGTTAGATTTAGTGAAAAATGCATTAAACGGTACAGGTGGAGATTTATTACAGTTGCAAAATAAACTCGACACTGCAAAAAATAATTTGAATTATATCTTAGATCCTATTACCAATAGACCTTCACTATTTGATCGCATTAATGGTAGTACATCAAGTTCTAATCTTCTTAATCAAGGGTCTCATTTACTAGATGGACTAACTGGTGGTGGTCTATTAGATGGTCTTAATTCAGGAGGAAGTCTGTTAGACAATATTGAAGATATTCCTAATCCTGTACAAGGATTATCATTGGGACAATTAGGCGATGATGATGGATTTTTAAGTGGCTTATTTGATGATGAAGGGAATCTATCTTTACCAAATACTGGAGAAGTAGTTAAAAAGTCTTGGCTACCAGTAACAGTGTTATTAGTGATTGCTGGGGGTACTTTAATAGGGTTAGGTCGTCGTAAACAACAAAACACTAAACATTAAATACAAACTTAAAGCGTGGATAACTGAGTAATCATTACTTACTTATGTTATCTACGCCTATTTTTTGAAAAAGAGGCTCAACATCGGTTAGGAAAGCGCTTGCACAATTCCTAGAAAATAGCAAGTGAATTTTGAGAAATTATTGGTAAAGTTATGTGAAATAATTATGGAATAATCTAAAATATTTACATTTTATTTAATATTCATATTGATTGTAAAGTGCATTAGACATACACTAATAGTGGAAAAAGAAATTGAGAAATTTTTCACAAAGTTGCTTAATTAACAAATTTTCACAAAGTATACGTTTTAAATGTGTATAGCATTTTCATAGATAAAAAATACTTAAAGGGGTTGAAAAGCATGACACACACTAACGAAGTTACTAATAGTACTAGCAAAGGACGGAAAAAACGATTCTCGCTTAAGATGCCTGGCGCATTTACAATTTTATTTATTTTAACTGTAATCGCTGTTATGGCAACGTGGATGATACCAGCTGGTGCATACTCTAAGTTATCCTATGATGGCGGTGCTCATGAATTTAAAATTGTCGATGCTCATAATAAATCAAAAACAGTCCCTGGAACACAAGAACAATTAGATAAATTAGGTGTAAAAATTGATGTAGACCAATTTAAATCAGGTGCCATCAATAAACCTATCTCAATTCCTGGAACATACGAACGATTAGAACAAAAACCTGCTGGACCAGATCAAATTACATCAAGCATGGTTAACGGTACAATTGAAGCAGTCGATGTAATGGTATTTATTTTAGTATTAGGTGGACTCATTGGTGTTGTACAAAAGAGTGGTTCATTTGAATCAGGACTTTTAGCACTTACTAAAAAAACTAAAGGTCATGAATTTTTACTTGTATTCATGGTGTCAGTATTAATGGTACTAGGTGGTACGCTTTGTGGTATTGAAGAAGAAGCGGTAGCATTTTATCCAATACTCGTACCCATCTTTATTGCCATGGGATATGACTCAATTATCTGTGTTGGGGCAATCTTCCTAGCAAGTTCTGTAGGTAGTACATTCTCAACAGTTAACCCATTCTCAGTTGTTATCGCATCAAATGCAGCAGGTACAACATTCGTAGATGGTTTATATTGGAGAATTGTTGGCTTAATTGTGGCAACAATATTTACAGTAGGTTATTTATACTGGTACGCTAAAAAAATTAAAAAAGATCCTAAAGCATCTTACACATATGAAGATAAAACTAAATTTGAAAATCAATGGTCAGTTATTAACGATGATGGCGGAGAAAAACCATTTACACTACGCAAAAAAATCATTTTAATTTTATTCATCTTACCATTCCCAATCATGGTATGGGGCGTTATGACACAAGGTTGGTGGTTCCCAATCATGGCCTCAATGTTCTTAGCATTTACAATTGTAATCATGTTAATGGTAGCATTAGGTAAAGATGGACTTGGCGAGAAAGTGGTCGTCGATGCATTTGTAGAAGGTGCATCAAGTTTGGTAGGGGTATCACTAATCATTGGTTTGGCACGTGGTATCAATATGATTATGAATGATGGATTAATCTCAGATACAATCTTGAACTTCAGTTCATCACTTGTACAAGGTGTAAGTGGACCAATCTTCATTGTAATATTGTTGATTATCTTCTTCTTCCTAGGTTTCATTATTCCATCATCTTCTGGTTTAGCAGTGCTTGCAATGCCAATCTTTGCACCACTTGCTGATACAGTAGGTATTCCTAGATTTGTTATCGTAACAGCATATCAATTTGGTCAATATGCAATGTTATTCTTAGCACCAACAGGATTGATAATGGCAACATTACAAATGTTAGACATGAAGTACTCTCACTGGTTGAAATTCGTATGGCCAGTCGTTGCCTTCGTATTCATCTTCGGTGGTGGCATGCTTATCACTCAAGTATTAATTTATTCATAATAGATGAATTAAAAAGGTGGTTCACCCAAATCGGGTGCACCACCTTTTTTATATGTTATCTTATTTAACTCACATCAGCATTATTTAGGCTGAATATAGTGTAAGGCTTCAGCTGTGCTAGCATCAATTGTGCGATATGACACGATGCCTAAACCTTTGACATTAGATTCTGAGATGACGATAGAGCCATCTTTATTTACCTTTTCAACAAAGGCAACATGACCATATACATCATGCGCACCAGCTTGTCCTGCTTCAAAGACGACTGCGCTATGTGTAGAAGGTGTTTGACTGACATCATAGTTGTCACGTTCTGCACGATTATCCCAGTTATGGGCATCTCCCCAGTCGCTACCTACTTTCTTACCAAATTGTTGAACACGTTCGTATACATACCATGTACATTGACCTTGAGGATAAGGTGATGACGAATCTGTGATTTCAAATGATTTAAACTCACTACCTGAAGTATCTTCTCCACTAGATGTTTGTTTAGTATATTGATCTAAATCTGGCATTTTTTTCTTATCAAAATCAGTTAAGTGATAGTGTTTGATTAAGCTATTTAATTTAGTAGCATAGTTAGGGTCTGTAGCATACGTACGGCTTAAATGTCGTGTCGCATCACGATAATCTATAGCTTCATGCTTCCAAGTAGGTTTATAAATTGTTGGATTACCGTCGATACCATTTTTAATTAAATCAGCATAATCTTCCAATGATGCTTTAGTACTTGGATATTTACGGAACCCAGCATTAATACTAAACATACTGTTGTCATTACCAGCTTCTAGCGTATTAAAGTTTACAGATTGTCCTTTATAACTACCTTTAATACCAAATAAATTATAATTAGGTGCTTGTGCTAAGGTACTGTTTCCTGAACTAGATTCAAGAATAGCTTGAGCAATCATAACTGAGGCATAAAGATCTTTATCTTGACCAATCTTATGTGCATCTTTAGCGATAGACTTAATAAAGTCACGCGTACCTTTATTTTCAACAACTGTTATATCGCCATCCGTTATATCACTACCATTAAGTTGAGGTAATGTTTGGAACAGACTAGTTGAACGCGTATTACTTTGCTTAAAGTCATCTTCAAATGACTGTGAAGGTGTAGTTTTATGTTCAAGCTCCTTCTTAGTTGGCAACTGAGGGTTACTTGCTTTAGTCGTGTTGTTTTTTGTTTTTTCACCCTTAGATGTGTTTGTTTCGTTATCCTTTTTAGATGATTCGAAATCTTGATGCGTCTTTTTAGCATCTTCACTATACTTATCGAGCACAGTGTCTAAGGCAGATTCAGATAGACTATTACTATCAGAAGATGATGTTTTACTAGAATCATTTTTTGAGTCAGTGCTTGTATCGTCATTATCTGATTGATGATTAGTGGTATCTGTATTATTACTTCCTTGATTATCTTTATCATCATCTGTTTCATCTGAGACGAAATCATCAATGGCATCTAACGCTTTACTAACACTTGCATCGTCCTTATCTTGATTGGCAGTTGATTGTTGATTTGTATCTATATCATCTTGTCGTGAAGTCTTATCTGATTGGTTAGCTTGCTCACTACTTTGCTGTATGTCATCATGTTCGCGATCCGTTGTGTCAGAAGATGAAGCGCTATGTTCTGTTTGATCTTGGTCTTGTGAATCAGTATCTTGCTCATTTGTAGAATGCGTGTCATCATCTGCTTCATTAGTGCTTGCGGGTTGCTCATAATCTGAAATATCACTATCGAAATTAAATAATGATGCAATTAAATGAGTTAGGCTAAATCCATTTTGATATAAATCAGGATTTAAAAAGTTAGAAGCAGGTAAACCACTAGAATGAGTTGCGTCAAAGATTGGAGAAAGGGGTGTACGGTAAGTGTTATTTGTATTTTTATCACGCTTTTGATGACTGCGAGATACGCTTGTGTTGTCATCATCTTTCTCCTCTGATGACGTATTTGATGACTTAGACTTTTCTCGTTTTATCTTGTTCTTCGAATCTTCTTTAGTAGGTGCTTCAGAAGATGTGTTATCGGACTGAGTATCGTCTGGTTGAGATGCTTCATTAATATTATTGTCATTTACATCTTCATTATGATCAGTCTGTTCCTCTTGTGTGCTAGATGATTTCATCTTAGCATCTTCGTTTGTGTCTTCAGCATGTGCAATGCTAGTCGTAAATGTTGGTAATACTAGCGTTGTTGTTAAAAAGTAAATCATGAATTTATGCTTCGACATTACGCTCTTTTCCTCCTATCAAATTAATTATGGTGGTATGCGAATATATCAGAATTTGATATAATATTTATTATGATTTTTAGTTGATAAGTATCAACTAATTATTACTTTGCTTAATAAAAGTATTATACTAACTCTATAAAGAAAAAAACAATACTTAACATCATTTTGAGATAAAATCTTAATATTTCATTTTTAGGAGTGTGAAAATGAAAAACGCACTAAAATTATTTATAACGGACTTGAAGCGAATTGCTAAGACGCCAGCAGTTTGGGTTATACTAGCAGGACTTGCGATATTACCGTCTTTCTATGCTTGGTTCAACTTATGGGCTATGTGGGATCCTTATAGTCATACAGGTCATATCAAGGTTGCCGTTGTGAACGAGGACAAGGGTGACAAAGTTCGTGGCAAGAAAATTAATGTTGGTAATACATTAGAAGACAATCTTAAGAAAAACGATAAATTTGATTGGCAATTCGTTAGCCGGGAAAAGGCAGACCATGAAATTAAAATGGGTAAATATTATGCTGGCATATACATACCTAAAGAATTCTCGCATCAAATTACTGGCACATTAAGAAATAAACCACAAAAAGCCGATATCGAATATAAAGTTAATCAAAAAATCAATGCCGTCGCACCGAAAATGACCGATACAGGTTCAACGGTCATCGTTGACGAAGCAAATAAACAGTTCAATGAAACCGTCACGAAAGCGTTACTACAAGAAGCGAATAAAGTGGGTATTCAACTTGAAGATGAAGTACCTACAATTAATAAAATAAAAAATGCAGTTTATGCGGCACATGACTCATTACCACAAATCAATAAAATTGCGGATCGTATTGAATATTTGAATGATCATCAGGATGATCTTGATAAATATGCAAATCAATTCCGTGAATTAGGTAATTACAAAGGCGATATTTTAGACGCCCAACAAAAGCTTAATGATGTGAATGCAGCCATTCCGTCACTTAACGAAAAGGCAAAACTCATCTTAGCACTTAATGAATATATGCCGAACATTGAGAAACTATTAGATGTAGCTTCTAATGATATACCGTCACAATTTCCTAAGATTAATAGAGGCGTGGATATTGCTAGTGAGGGGCTTGATTTAGCGAATACGCGTTTAAATGATGCACAAGGTTATCTTACATCTGCTCAGCAACGTGTAGGTGATTATCAAGAAGCGGCAGGGCGTGCTCAAGAAGTAAATAACCAAGCCAATAGTGCATTGCGTCAACAAAGTACGTCGGGACTTCCTCAATATCAAATTCAGAAGTTGAGCACAGATAGTAGCCAGGACACTGTGAATGATAATCAAATTGTCTCAAACAATGACGTGAAGTCTATGAATAGTGCGCTTGCAGAAGCATTATTAACACTTTCAAGTAATTCTGATAATCAAGCGAAAGCAACACAGTCAGACATTAAAGCCTTGAAAGATATATCTTATGGTGTTATTGGTTCTAATCGACCGACTGAATTTAATGATATGTTACGTAACTTAAAAACACGTCTTGAAAATAGCTCGAAAAGTAATCAACAATTGATAGACGTGTTAAAAGAATTAGAAAAAAGAGAACATGTCGATTTATCGTCTCAAATTAAACAAGTTGAGAGTGCCAATAATCGTATCAGCGATTCATTACGTTCAACGAATCAACTCATTGATGCACTAAAAAATGGTAGTTCAGGTAAAGCAGAAGCAGTTAACGTATTGCGTTCGTTACCAGATTTAAATAAAGCGTTAGGTAACTATCGTGATTTCATTAAAAACGACTTAAACAATCGTTTGTTAGTTGTATCTAATCAAATTACACAAGAATTAAGCAGAGGTCAGAATACGTTATCAGACGTTCAATCTAAATTAAATACGATTAATCGTGTTATCATTGCTGGTCAGGATATAGTTACAGATGGACAGAATCGTATAGCTAACATTCAAAGCGAATTACCTGCTTTAGAACAAACCTATATTAATGCTATGCAAACTGCTCAGAAATATTTCCCTACAGTGAAAAAAGACGTAGCGAATGCAGCTGACTTTGTTCGTAATGATTTGCCAGATTTAGAGCAACAACTTGCGAATGCTACAGCAACAGTAAATACGAACTTACCGACATTGTTCAATAAGTATGACAATGCCGTTGATTTATTAAATCAAAATCAACCACGTGCGAAAGAAGCGTTAGCAAACTTAGCTAATTTCTCTGAAAACCGTTTGCCAGATATTGAAAAAGATTTAAACAAAGCGAATAAAATATTTAAAAAATTAGATGAAGATGATGCGGTAGATAAAGTGATTGATGCGTTGAAGAATGACTTGAAGAAACAAGCCGATGTGGTTGCGAATCCTATTCATAAGAAACAAGTAGATGTCTTCCCAGTTAAAGATTATGGTTCAGGTATGACACCATTCTATACGTCATTATCTATATGGGTAGGGGCATTATTACTAGTAAGTTTATTGTCTGTAGATAATAAACATGAAGCCTTGGAAGATGAGTTAACGAAACGTCAAATTTATTTAGGTAAAGGTGCTTTCTTTATAATGATGGGTATCATTCAAGCATTGATTGTAACGATTGGTGACTTGGTTATTTTGAAAGCGCAGGTTGAATCGCCGACATTGTTTATCTTAGTCGCACTGTGTGGTGCTATTGTCTTTAATACGATTGTGTATACATGCGTGTCATTACTTGGAAACCCAGGTAAAGCTATTGCAATCATTTTACTAGTATTACAAATTGCTGGTGGTGGAGGAACATTCCCAGTTGTAACTGCACCTAAGTTCTTCCAAACGATTTCACCATATTTACCATTCACGTATGTGATAGATTCTTTACGTGAAACGGTAGGTGGCATTGTACCAGAAATTTTAATTACGAAAATGATTATCTTAATACTATTTGGACTAGGATTCTTTATTTTAGGTATCTTAGTCAAACCAGTCTTAGATCCAATTATGCGTAAAATTTCTAAGCGCGTGGCTGAAAGTAAAGTAACTGAGTAGTTACGGAAACGATATTTGTACTATAAAAAGCATTCTAACCTTATAAATGGGCTAGAATGCTTTTTATGTGCTATATATTTATTGTTACTATGTTTAATTTTTATCTTTAGAATCACTTGAACTACCAGAACTACTTGAACTTTGTGTTGAACTATTATTAGTTGTCGTTTTATTCTGTGTGCTAGGTTGTGATGTTGATGGCTGTTGCGTAGAAGGTTGTTGTGTACTTGGTTGTTGTGTTGTTTGAGTTTCTTTAGTATTTTTTTCTGAAGTAGCACTTTCTGAACTCTTTTGTCTTGAACTGCTTTCTTTTGTTTTAGATTCTTGTGTTCGAGTTGTCGTCGAGTTATTTTGTTGTGTAGAATAACTTTGTTGCGTGTTTACAGTGTTGTTTGACGTTGGGTCTGATTGTGCATTTTCTCCATTATCAGATGTAGTAGATTGCTCATCAGTTTGTTCTTCTTTCGTTTTATCTTTCTTCTCTTTTTTATCATGCTTCTCAGTTTTATGATCATCACTTGAATTTGATTGTTTAGTACCAGTTGCTGCAAAGAATATTGAAAAACCTAAAGCAACAACAAGTAATAAAATGACGCTACCTGCCAATACTTTTTTCAAGGTGTATCCTCCGTCCTTAATTCATTTCTTTATCTTATTATAATAAAACTTCATAAAATAGATAGTATTTACACAATTTTATAATATTAAATTTTGTTTACTAAAATTTTTGATAAATAGGTCTTAAGTACAGTGAATGTTTGTATGTATTGTGCGATAATATAAATGAAGTGTAATTCTAATATAGAAAGAAGGACTAACATGAATAAAGTAGTTAAAACTATTGCCTCAACAACATTAGCATTTGGAACACTTTTAGGAGTGAGTAGCGCTGTATTACCAGTACAAGATACTGCCCATGCAGCAACGCAAACTAAAGGGTATTACTACTCTTATAATGGTTACGTTGATAAAGACGCTAAATTCTTAACAGACAAGAACTTTATTAACGCAATCAAACACGACAACATTAAATTTAATGGTATCAAACTTGCTAAAACAAATAGCACAACTGTAAAAGAAAAGTATAATCAGAAATTTACTGGCGTAACAAGCAATGGCAAAAAAGCGAATAAATTACAATTTATAGTTAAAGGCGATTTAACGTACAGTCAACTTAAAAAAGCTTATGGTAAAGATTTGAAAAAAGTAAAAGGCAACAATAATGTTAAAGGTAGCGGTATTTACGTTTATAAACCAAATAAAGATGGTTTAGCAACATCATTTGTTCTTAATAACAATAAAGTTGTAGAAGTAGATATTAGTTACGTAGGCTTTACAACAAGTAAATAATATTTAGAAGAGCGCATAAATGGGACTTCCTCATCTATGCGCTTTAATTTATCTCTAGTTAAAATAAAACTCATGTTTCAATGATATGAGTCACTAATTACGCAGCACACTTACTCTACATTACAAATAACCTCAAAATCGAGTTTCATCGTTTGTGAACCGTTCTCGTTACTAATTGTGATACAGCGATTTAGCGAGTCGATACGACGTATATACGCTGCAATTGATTGGATATAGCCATTTCTCCAATAACTAATCATTGCCAGTTGGTGCTGTGTGAATTTACAAGTGAGCTGTCGATTGATATCTTCGAATTGATCATCTGACAATGAAGGCATGGCAATTTTATTCTGTTCCTCAATAAAATCATTCAATCGTTGATATTGTTCTGGCATTGTCGCAAAGGGAGCCCACTTCACCATGCCACGTCCTTGAGGAATGTTAGCGTCTAGATATTGTCTTGGTATTTTACGATAATCTGTTTCATATTTATACTCATCTGGCGCATTAGGATTTGGAATCATGTTAACCACCTCAAATTCATTATAGAACATATGTTCGCATTTTGGAAGTGGTTTTCTACAATATAAAGTAATTTTATATTTATTTTGGAAAAGTAAAAAAGACTATATAAAAGAGCCATAAGTTTAACAAAGGGGAAGTAAACTTATGGCTATAGTTATTACATAATATAACTTTTTGTGAAGGAGTTAATGGGGATGTTACTCCTATATTTAGTATAACATAATTTATATAAAAAATTATTTAACTATTTGTGAAATTTAATTTTGTGTAATTATAAACAACATTACATCAAATATTAAACACTTCTAATTAGTTAACCAAAATTGTATAACAATCAAGAATGGCGTATGATATGTTTAGTTATAAAGAAAGAAGGCTTCTAATTTGAGAAAAACTACAAAAACATTAGTCGCAACGACATTAGCACTAAGCACATTATTTGGTGTAGGTGTTACGAGTGCATTGACGGAAACATCTATTGCACATGCTGAATCTAAAGCTACAACAAACACAACTCATTCTAAAGCGAATGCGACATCTGCATATTACAATTATAAAGGATATGCAGGTCAAGACGTATCTTTTGTATTAGATAAACATTTTAAAAATGCGGTAAAAGCTGAAAATGTCACATTCAACGGTATTAAATTGAAAGCAACAACATCATCTAAAAATGTGAAAAAATATGATCAATATTTTAGAAACGTTTCGAAAGATGGTAAAACAGCATCATTACTTGATTTAAACGTAACGGGTAAAATGACATTGGATCAATTAAATAAAACTTACGGTAAAGATTTACAAAAGGTAAATAACCAAAAGCATAATACAACAGGTATCTATTTCTACCAACCAAATTCAAAAGGAATGACGGTATGGTTTGATGTAGATAACGGTAAAGTTGATCGCGTGGTAATGGGCTATAGCACTGTAAAACAAGCTATGAAAGAATCAAAATAGCATAACTTGAAAGACACCTCAATAGTTGGATGATAAATCTTACTTTTGGGGCGTTTTTATGTAAATAATTAAATTTATAACAGATTTTATGAAATACCCCACACAAAGAAAGACAAAAAAATGATACGTTAAAAGTAAAACATAAATATAGCAGTAGGCTGTATAGGGATAGAGGGAGTTTATAATATGAAAAAGAATAAACGTCTAGATCTCATCGCAACGGTAGTTAAGAATAACCGATTTAACAAAAAGGAAGAGATTGCAGATTACATTGATACGCATTTCGGGGTGCGCTATAGCGTAACTACGATTTCAAGAGATTTGAAAGAATTAAAGATTTTTAAAGTTCCAGCTGTAAGTAATCAATCCTATTATAAGAAGTTAGATAATACGCAACAAATGGATGCTAAAACGAAACTGCTACATTATTATGACAGTGAAATTAAAAGTATCATAATAAAAGATAGCTACATACTTATCAAAACATCTCCAGGATTTGCGCAATGCATTAATTATTTCATTGATCGAATGAATATTAATGAAATATTAGGGACAGTAGGTGGCAATGACACATTGATGGTACTAACTAATTCTGAAGAAATGGCTAAATATGTGCATTATAAATTATTTAATCATAAATATTCAAATTAATGTATAAAATATAATGTGGATTTACTTTTTTATATTATCTATAATAGAGTGTAACACACCTAATTTATAATGTTCATAACCTAAGTAGTTATATAATTGTAGATACAAATCACGGGTGTTTATAAATACAGAATAATGCATAAAAAACTTTTCTTAAAAATATTATCATACGAAAATAAATGGAATATACATAAAAAGCACCAAATGCCCAATGATTTTGTATATTCAATCACAAATATGCATTGAATAACCAGAAAGCATGAACTAGCACACGTTCATATTGTGAAAACAATCACATAAACTTTTTTGAAAGCGCTTTATACTCTAATTGTAGATAAATAAAGGAGGAAATGAATATGACACAAGGACCTATTCAAGTAAACAGTGAAATCGGTAGATTAAAAACAGTATTACTCAAACGACCTGGTAAAGAATTAGAAAATTTAGTACCAGATCACTTAAGTGGCTTGCTATTCGATGATATTCCTTATTTAAAAGTGGCGCAAGAAGAGCACGACAAATTTGCACAAACACTTCGTGATGAAGGTGTGGAAGTTGTTTATTTAGAAAAACTAGCAGCTGAAGCAATTGCAGATAAAGATGTGCGAGAACAGTTCATTGACGATATTCTTGCAGAATCTCAAAAAACAGTATTAGGACATGAAGCTGAAATTAAAACGTTTTTTGCGAAGTTATCAGATCAAGAATTAATCGATAAAATTATGGCTGGTGTGAGAAAAGAAGAAATTGAACTAAAAACAACACATCTCGTTGAATACATGGATGATAGATATCCATTCTATTTAGACCCAATGCCTAACCTTTACTTTACACGTGATCCTCAAGCATCAGTAGGTAGAGGTATGACAATTAACAGAATGTATTGGAGAGCACGTCGCAGAGAATCACTATTTATGACATACATTTTAAAATATCATCCAAGATTTAAAGATGCAGATGTACCAGTATGGTTAGACCGAAACTCACCATTTAATATCGAAGGTGGAGATGAATTAATTCTATCTAAAGAAGCTTTAGCCATTGGTATATCTGAACGTACATCAGCACAAGCAATTGAACGCTTAGCACGTAATATATTTAAAGATGAATCTACGACATTCAAGAAAGTAATTGCGATTGAAATTCCAAATAGTCGTACGTTCATGCATTTAGATACAGTATTCACAATGATTGACTACGATAAATTCACAGTGCATTCAGCTATTTTCAAAGAAGAAAATAACATGAATTTATTTACGATTGAATACGATGAAGCAAAAGATGATATCAAAATTACACATTCTAATAAACTACGTGAAACGCTAGCAGACGTACTTGGCGTTGAAAAAATCGAGTTTATCCCAACTGGTAATGGTGACGTGATAGACGGCGCACGTGAACAATGGAATGACGGTTCAAACACGCTATGTATACGCCCAGGTGTGGTCGTTACTTATGACCGAAACTACGTATCAAACCAATTACTTCGTGATAAAGGCATTAAAGTGCTTGAAATTACTGGTAGTGAACTTGTTCGTGGACGTGGGGGCCCAAGATGTATGAGCCAACCATTATTTAGAGAAGATATTTAAAGTATTTCGAGCAAACGTAAGGACTTTTTTGAAAAATACATCGCAGGGAAAGTGATGTAGAAATATAACACAAGGAGAAGGGTTTGAAGCAGGGTTACCAGACAATTGAATAATGATGCTTCAAGCCCTTAATTTAAAAGTAATCCTCCTTAGAAGGGGAAATGAATTATGAATGAATCAGACACAAACAAACTTGGTAAAACGTCACTTATTGGCTTAGTCATTGGTTCTATGATTGGTGGCGGTGCATTTAATATCATTTCTGATATGGGTGGTCAAGCCGGTGGTTTAGCAATTATGATTGGATGGATTATCACCGCAATCGGAATGATTTCACTCGCATTTGTCTTCCAAAATCTCACTAATGTAAGACCGGACTTAGAAGGTGGAATTTACAGTTATGCACAGGCTGGATTTGGCGACTTTATTGGTTTCTCAAGTGCTTGGGGCTACTGGTTTGCTGCGTTTCTAGGTAACGTAGCCTATGCAACATTATTGATGTCAGCAGTAGGTAACTTCTTCCCAATCTTCAAAGGTGGTAATACGCTACCAAGTATTATCGTCGCTTCTTTCTTATTATGGGGTGTGCACTTCTTAATACTTAGAGGTGTTGAAACCGCAGCTTTTATCAATAGTATTGTAACTGTTGCAAAGTTAATTCCTATATTCTTAGTCATCATTTGTATGATTGTAGTATTTAATTTCGATACATTTAAAGCAGGGTTCTACGGAATGACAAGCGGTGGTACAGGTATATTTAGTTGGGGCGATACAATGTCTCAAGTTAAGAGTACAATGCTTGTAACCGTATGGGTATTCACTGGTATTGAAGGTGCAGTGGTATTCTCAGGTCGTGCTAAATCGAAAAAAGACGTAGGCACTGCTACAGTAATTGGACTTGTTTCAGTACTTGTTATTTACTTCTTAATGACTGTATTGGCACAAGGCGTCATTCAACAAAATCAAATTGCTGATCTTGCAAGCCCATCAATGGCACAAGTGTTAGAACATATCGTTGGTCATTGGGGTTCAGTACTCGTTAACATTGGATTAATTATTTCTGTTTTAGGTGCATGGCTTGGTTGGACATTACTAGCTGGTGAGCTACCATTTATAGTGGCTAAAGATGGCTTGTTCCCGAAATGGTTTGCTAAAGAAAATAAAAATAAAGCACCAATCAATGCATTATTAATTACAAACATTCTAGTACAAATATTCTTAATTAGCATGTTATTTACAGACAGTGCATATCAATTTGCGTTTTCACTTGCATCAAGCGCGATTTTAATTCCGTATATGTTTAGTGCCTTTTATCAATTGAAATACACAATTGAGCATAAAGGACACGCTACAGTGAAACAATGGGCAATCGGTATTATTGCATCAATCTATGCGATATGGCTTGTGTACGCTGCAGGTATTGATTACTTGTTATTAACCATGTTGCTCTACATCCCTGGTCTATTTGTTTATCGTTTCGTACAACGTAATAACCATAAACCATTAACGAAAGGTGACTATATCTTGTTTGCAGTCATTATCATACTTGCAATAATAGGTATCATTCGCTTAGCGATGGGAAGCGTTTCAGTATTCTAATAAAAAGTTTTAAAAGATTTAGGAGTGTATCTCAATGGCCGGAAAGACATATATCAACAACAGAGACAATGATTTAAGTGAAGGGCTCAAACAATTAGCGTCTTACTTAAATATTCCAACGGGTGTCATTCAAGCATTCAAGAGTGAATGTTTCGTGCGACGTTACAATAAAGGACAAATCATATATTATTCATCTGATCAGCCCACCTATGTGTATTTATTACTAGACGGTATTGTTTTGCGTGAAACAATTAATGAAGATGGGGACGCTTATCGTAAGCTTAATAAAGAGCAACTATTATTTCCGTTAAATCATCTCTTTCGTAAAATTGAATTAAACGAGATGTGCACAGCTATAACACCATGTAATGTAATAGGAATACCTAAAGATATGTTGGAATATCTTTGTAAAAATCATGACGACATATTTGTTACACTGTTCGAAAAGTTAAATAACGAACTTGAACTGCTAAGGGAATACAATATGGCATTAACCACAAAGTTGGCGAGAGAACGTATTGAGAAAGTACTATATTATTTATGTCATGCAATAGGATACGATCATGATGAATTCTACGAAATTAAACATATCATGACCATTCAATTACTGAGTGATTTAGCAGGTATTTCACGTGAAACAACTGGCCATATTGTACATGAATTAAAAGAAGAGAAAAAATTAATAAAAAATGGCAAAAACTGGATGGTTATAAAGTAATAAATAAGACACAAAGCCCCCTTTATATACAAAAAGCGTTTATATTAAACTACCAAACCGATATAAACACAATAATTGCTACTTAAGACGTTGGTGACATTACTAACGTCTTTTTGTATGTTTGGGTAACACCTTTTTCAGAAAAAGTGTAAAATAGATATAATCATTTATTATTAGAAGGGGCGACAATCAACATGGCACTCATGACAATCAATTACTTATCACCATCTTTAGGTATGCAACAATCATTTGTAGCAATTATTCCAGAAGACGCCAGTTTCTTCGACGAAACACAATCACCTAAATCTTATAAATCACTTATGCTATTGCATGGATTATCAAGTGATGCAACGTCGTATACACGCTTTACCAGTGTTGAGCGATATGCAAATGAACATCAATTAGCCATTATTATGCCGAATGCAGATCATAGTGGCTATGCAAATATGACGTACGGTCATAGTTATTATGACCATATATTGGAAGTGTATCACTACGCACATAAGCTACTTCCATTATCACCAAAACGTGAAGATAATTTTATTGCAGGTCATTCGATGGGTGGTTACGGCACGATGAAATTTGCATTAACACAAGGAAGACTCTTCTCTAAAGCATCGCCATTGTCTTCTGTCTTTCAAGCGCAAGGGTTAATGGAACTTGATTATCCTGATTTCGCACCAAAAGCAATTACTGGGGAAGATACAACTATCAAGGGTACTGAACTCGATACATATCATTTAGTTGATGAAGCAATCGAAAAAGGATTGACCATACCTAAGTTGTTGATTCAATGTGGTACAGAAGATTTCTTATATGAAGATAATCAACAATTTATGACATATTTGGATGATAAAGGAATTGACTATCAATATGAAGAAGGTCCAGGTGAACATGATTATGCGTTCTGGGATAAAGCCATCAAACGCACAATTGAATGGTTAGTAGAAGAATAGGAATGAAAAAGAATTTGGAATCCAAATGATGAATAATAGCAGGAGTCTGGGACAAAATAAAATGTCTCAGCCTACTTTAT
>NZ_KV830627.1:0-18206 GCF_001836805.1 Staphylococcus sp. HMSC062A01 | reverse complement strand
ATGACGGAGAACAACCAGGAGATAATGATTCAGGTAAACCAGACAATGGAAACAATCCAGGGAATAATGACTCAGGCGAGCAAGATGATGGAGGAAATAAACCAGGAGACAGTGGCAATCATCAGCAACCACCTAAACATGATGGGAATTCTGGTTCAAATCAAGGTGATAATCATTCAAATTCTGGATCAAATAATGGTTCGCAAAATCCTTCCAATAGCAATTCAAATAATAATAGTAACTACCCTGGCAATCATTCAGGACACTCAAGTATCAATGATACAGTAAAACCTAATAAACCCGTTTTTAATAATAATGGTTCAACAAACGGAAACCAATCAACTGGTTCTAACCGTCATAACAACACTGTATCTGATTCAATAATCCATCAAATTTTCCCACATAAGAATAATGGCAACTCGACATCTCATTCTATCAAAAATCAAAATCAATCAATTATGAGTGGGTCTAATACTAACCAATGGCACTATGGCGATAACTTACAACAAAATCATCGACAAAGTCATATTGAAACTTATTCAAATAATGACAATATGCAAAGTGAAGTTCCGGTTTATAGCAAGTCAATGCTATTAAATAGATTAAATAGTTTAGCAACTGGTTCATATAAATACAATCCATATATTATAAATCAGGTAAACCGGTTGGGGAATAATAATGAGTATATCTCGAATCAAGATTTTTACAGGCTTTTCCGAAAACAATCATTTAATAATGAATACTTAGATTATTTACAAAAAGGTTCTAATTATTTCAGATTTGAATATTTTAACCCTTTGAATTCGAAAAAGTATTATAAAAATTTAGATGAGCAAGTATTGGCACTTATAACTGGGGAAATTGGATCTATGCCTGAATTGAAAAAGCCAAGTGATAGAGATAAAAAAGAAGATGCAGATATACAGAGCCATGATGATGATAAAATTATAGAAACCAATGAAAAAAGTAAAGAAGCGGAAAATAAAAACAAATATAAAAACATAAATATTGCTTTAATTACATCTATAATTATGATTTTCGTAGGTGTTACAGGTAGGTTTATTTATAGGAAAATTAAAAACTAAAATAGAAAACGCATCTATTATTGTCATTTAAAATGATGAGATTAATAGATGCGTTCATTTATTAAAATAGAAAATGAATTATAAAATTACTTTGTTCTTGTAAATGTTTAACTGTGTCACCAAAGAAAAATTGGACTGCCACTACAAAACCATTTTGTAACATATGAATGATAATTGGAACCGCAATACGTCTAGTTAAAACATAAGCAAGAGAGAATAACATACCCATACCAAAATATATGAAGAAAAATTTAACATCGTTATGTGCTATCGCAAATAAAATTGAACTTACTATTGAAGCGATTAAGAACGCAACAATTCGATTTCCTTTAATTTTATTATAGATTTCACCAAATATAACTTTTCTAAATATGTATTCCTCTAGAATTGGGCCAACTATTGAAATTAATAATATGAAAACTGGAAGCTGTTTTGCAATTGCCATAATTCTCTCAGTATTTGGACTTTGCTGTGGTTGTCCAACTAACCACATAGTGATTAGACTAGCTACCATTTGATAAATCATCACGACAACAAATCCTAATAAAGCCCAAGGTAAAATGTAGCGTTTAGGTTCTTTATAACCTCGCTCCAGTGTTGTTGGATTTTTGATAATACTATTTAACCAAATTATTAATAATGCTGCTATTACAAATAAAATAACTTGAGTGTATACGCCCGCTTTAGCTAGTTCCATCCCTTTTAAATCTTTAAAGAAAGGTAATTGCTGTGCAAGTAAGGGTAAAAACTGTGCTAATCCATAAATAACAATGGTAAGAAATGCTACCGAAATTCTCCTCATACTATTCCTCCAAAAAAATTAATCAACATTAGTTAGTTTATCGCAAAATTGTGAGTTATACAAAATATAGATAACCTTTCGCTTGAAAAATTGACCAAATTTGATTAATATAAAATATAGATTAGCACTCATTATATTTAAGTGCTAAAAAGGAACCTGTTAAGGAGGAACGATCATGCTTAAACCATTAGGAAATCGTGTGATTATTGAACGCAAAGAACAAGAACAAACAACTAAAAGTGGCATTGTACTTACTGACAGTGCAAAAGAAAAGTCTAACGAAGGTATAGTAGTAGCTGTTGGAACTGGACGAATTTTAGACAATGGTGAAAAGGTTGCTCCAGAGGTTAAAGAAGGAGATCGAGTAGTATTCCAAGAATACGCTGGCTCAGAAGTTAAACGTGGAGATGAAACATACTTAATTTTAAATGTTGAAGATTTACTTGCAATAATTGAAGGCTAAAATTTATAAATAATAATTAATAAGTAATAATAAACTATTTTAAACAATGGAGGTATAATCAATGGCTAAAGACCTTAAATTTTCTGAAGATGCAAGACAAGCTATGTTACGTGGTGTCGATAAATTAGCTAACGCCGTTAAAGTTACAATCGGACCTAAAGGACGTAACGTTGTATTAGATAAAGAATATGTAGCACCATTAATTACAAATGATGGTGTCACAATTGCTAAAGAGATTGAATTAGAAGATCCTTATGAAAATATGGGAGCTAAATTAGTTCAAGAAGTTGCTAATAAAACAAACGAAATTGCTGGTGATGGTACAACAACTGCAACTGTATTAGCACAAGCAATGATTCAAGAAGGATTAAAGAATGTAACAAGTGGTGCTAACCCAGTAGGATTACGTGAGGGTATTGATAAAGCAGTAAGAGTAGCTGTTCAAGCTCTACACGATATTTCTCAAAAAGTTGAAAATAAAAATGAAATCGCACAAGTAGGTGCAATTTCTGCAGCAGATGAAGAAATTGGTAAATACATTTCTGAAGCAATGGATAAAGTTGGTAATGATGGTGTTATTACCATTGAAGAATCAAACGGACTAGATACCGAATTAGAAGTTGTTGAAGGTATGCAATTTGATAGAGGGTATCAATCACCATACATGGTTACAGATTCAGATAAAATGATTGCTGAGTTAGAAAGACCATATATTTTAGTAACAGATAAAAAAATCTCTTCATTCCAAGATATCTTACCTTTATTAGAACAAGTTGTTCAATCTAGTCGTCCAATCTTAATTGTAGCAGACGAAGTTGAAGGAGACGCTTTAACAAATATCGTATTAAACCGTATGCGTGGAACATTTACTGCAGTTGCAGTAAAAGCACCTGGATTTGGTGATAGACGTAAAGCAATGTTAGAAGACTTAGCTATTTTAACTGGAGCTACAGTTATTACAGATGACTTAGGTTTAGAATTAAAAGATGCTTCAATCGATATGTTAGGTAGTGCTAATAAAGTTGAAGTTACAAAAGATAATACTACAGTTGTCGATGGTGATGGAGATGACAATAGTATTGATGCTCGTGTGAGTCAAATTAAAGCACAAATTGAAGAAACTGATTCTGACTTTGATAGAGAGAAATTACAAGAACGTTTAGCTAAATTAGCTGGTGGCGTTGCAGTCATTAAAGTAGGGGCTGCATCTGAAACTGAATTGAAAGAACGTAAATTACGTATTGAAGATGCCTTAAACTCTACACGTGCTGCAGTTGAAGAAGGTATTGTTGCTGGTGGTGGTACTGCATTAGTAAATATTTATAATAAAGTAGATGAAATCGTAGCTGAAGGTGATGTTGCAACAGGTGTTAACATCGTACTTAAAGCTTTATCTGCACCTGTACGTCAAATCGCTGAAAATGCTGGGCTAGAAGGTTCAGTTATTGTTGAAAGATTAAAACATGCAGATGCAGGTGTTGGATTTAACGCCGCGACAAATGAATGGGTAAACATGCTTGAAGAAGGTATTGTAGACCCAACTAAAGTTACACGCTCAGCTTTACAACATGCGGCAAGTGTTGCTGCGATGTTCTTAACTACAGAAGCAGTAGTTGCAACTATCCCTGAACCAGATAATAATGATAATCAAGGTATGGGTGGCATGCCAGGTATGATGTAAAAACGCCAATAAACGTTGGTTTAAAGGCGTTTGATGATTTCGTGTGACATAATAATGACATAAAAATCTTAAAATAATTCTTTACTGACGTTTTCCATGAGTTGACTAAACTTGTGGGAAGCGTCTTTTTTGTATGAGTTGGTAATCTTTGCGTAGATGTTCATTGTGGTATTTATATCTTTGTGGCGTAGTCTTTCTTGTATTTCTTTGATATGTACGCCTGCCTCTATAAGTAGGGCGCAATGTGTATGACGGAATGAGTGCGTGCTTATTTGCTTATTCGTTATATCAGTCTTTTTAAGTATAGCTTTTATCCATAATTGCAGCTTTTTAATCACAAGTGGATAACCGTTCACATCAGTAAATACGAAATTATTATCTACATAAAACTCATTTTTCCATGTATCCTGGATGTTCACTTTATAATCTTTAAGTAATTGAATAACATGGGGATCTACTGAGATTTTACCGATTGAGCTTTCAGTTTTCGGTGTAAGTATCTGATAATGCTTTTTATTATTATTCGGATTGTAATAAGTCTTGGTAATACTAATCGTGTTATTCTTAAAGTCTATATCAGACCATTTTAATGCTAACAATTCGCCTGCACGCATGCCCGTATATGCTAGTGTGGTAAATACTTCAAAGCTATTAAGTGGTGCATGGTTATTTTTAGCAACCTCCAGGAATTGAAATAATTCATCTTTTTCAAGAAACTTTTTGTGTATCTCAATATCTTCTAATTCTTCCACGCTTACTTTCTTTTTAGGTCGTTTAATACCCTCACTAGGCATAGCTTTTATTAATCTCATATCATACGCATACTTAAATATCATATTTGTAGATGCGACAATACTATCAACATAATTCTTACTATACTGTGCGCTCATATCGTCCACAAAGCGCTGATAATCATGTTTCTTGATGGTTTGTATTGGTTTAGTATTAAAACGCTCTATGGCGTGTTGTATGGCTTTCTCACGTGCTCTGACACTACTTACTTTTACATCATTAGCATACTGTTTAATCCAATCATCAGCTACTTGTTTAAAGGTGCTAGAAGAAGGGGCGATATAGTCACCATTTCTTATTTGACGTTCTATCATTTCAGCTTGATGTTTAGCATCTGATTTACGCTTAAAGCCAGTCTTAGATATGTATTCATATTTGCCAGTGTCAGCATTTTTTCCTAGTGAAATACGATAACGCCAGTTGTTTTTAGCGATTTGATCATAACTTGCCATGTGATCACCTTTATTTGAGTGTAATTTTTTTTAATGTTTCATATTCGCTTTCTTTAAATAATCCCAAAGCAATATAATCGCCTTTTTTAAAACTAATGCTTTTTCTATCGATAGTTTTTACTTCTTTAAAGTCTAACAATAATGATGTAATAGACCCTATGATCTTATTAATAAAATCAGTTCTAAATGAAATTGTTAAATTAGAAATAAAATTATAAAACTCTTCATCATTGTAATGATCTGAACTTTCTAGTCCAACGTTAATATAAGCCTTAAATTCATCTTTTCTAACGGGAATATCATAAGAATTTCCTAGATAGATAAAAACATTAAAGTAAAATAGTTTTTCGTAATTTTGATTTTTGATTGTAATTGTAAAATCAATAGGAAGATTTTTATCTGAATCAATTTTATCCATTTGAAAACTAACTAGATATGGTGAATACTCAAAAAATTCACAAGGAGTTACACCTAAAAAATTACATAATTTATCAACAGTATCAAACTGAACCCCTTTACCATTATTTTCTGCTATTGCCATTAATGTAGTTTTTGATATTCCTGTTTCTTCGTATAAGTCAGAGATTTTTAAACCTCGTTCAGCCATCAATACAGACAATCTACTTTGAATCATATTTTTTACCTCCTTTATTTTCACAATCATTTTACTATATGTCACTAAAAAAATACAGAGTTCACTAATATAGTTTAGAGTATTGACAATTGTTACTTTGAAGCTTACAATGTAATTAATAACAGATGACAAAAAAATATAACAGACATCTGTTAAAAAGGAGTGAGAATAATGAAAAATAATTTTCGTGTACTAATTGCTATAAAAAAACTTTCGATAGCAAAGATCAACGAGGAAACGGGGATAGCAAAAGCAACATTATATGGTTTGTATTATGAAAAAACTCAAAATCCTACATTACCTATTATTTTAAAGCTATGTAACTATTTAAAAGTTACACCTAACGAGTTTTTAGGAATTGATAATGAAATTAAGGAGGCGTAACCAATGTTCAACATTAATATTGATGAAGATGAAGCACGTGCTTTATTAGAACAAGCAATTAATGAACGTGTAGATGAACTAGCGAGACAAAAGTTCTTCATGACCTATAAAGAATTAGCTGAATACCTAAATTTAAGTAAACCAACGATAGAGGAGCTACTTATTAATAACGGGCTCAAGTATTACATGGTAGGCAGCACATACCGATTTAAGAAATCAGATGTTGATGAATTTATGGAGAAAATCACATCTCATATGGATATACACAACAATGATTTAAAACAAATTAATATCAAAAAGTTGTTGGAGGTTCAAAATGCTTAAATTCACATTACAACTATTATTAATCAGTTTAATTACTGTATTAGCTAGTGCATTTATAGCGTTTCATGTAGGCCTAGCAATTTATTTATTAGGCAGCACAATTGCATTATTAAATTATGAAAAAGTGGAGGCATAAAGATGGAACAAAAACAAAAAGACGTTATACAAGATATTTATACAACGTTAGGGACAACTGTTGGAGATAAAGCAACAGAATATGAACATCGTTTTGAAGAAGGCCATAATGAATGGGGTGAAACAGTAAATCGTGAGGAACACTTGCAAGCAATAATCGAGTGGGCTTTACAACAAATTGAAAATAATTTTGATGGGGTGAAATAAGATGAATATTGATATTTTTGAAGCATATGCAGACGCAATGGAATCGAGTTGTGAACTTCATAGATTAATAGGTGAACTTGATAGAATCGCAGAGTTAACAGGCTATTTAATCGAAAAATCTAAAGCATATAGAGAAGAAAAAGATATAAAAGGCGCTGAAGCTATCGAACAAATTATATTAGATGATCTAGGAAGTGATTTTAATATTGTTCGTGATAAGTTCGAAGAAGAGAGAAAAAATTGGAAAGAGAAAGTGAAGAAATTAAAAAATGTATGTGCTTTTTATGGTTTTTCTGTACCAACGTTAAAAGACAATAAAGTCGTTCAATTTAGTAAAGGAGTTAAGCAATAATGGATTGGGAATTAAGAAATTTATTTGATGATTTAGAAGTAGTACAAGAAAAAATTAATGATGTCGTAACATCTTTTGTTTGGTTTGATGATGAGTATTTCACACATGAACCTAATCATATGTTAACTAAAAAAGAAATATATACGCATGGCTGGAAATATCACGAGCATCGTATCAAAAACACACAAGTCATTGATTTAATGCTTATGTATATGAAAGATTTTGATGACATTATGAAGAAAATCCGTGAAATAGAAAAAGCGTCATCAGCGAAGTTTGGCGACAGAACTGATAACGCATAAAAAAAGTATTTAGTTTAATACTCATAAAAATAATAACACAAATGAAAGGTTGATAACATGGACGAAGTTAGTTTATACAAAAAGCATTTTGAATTTCATTCAAATTTAGATTATATAATCACTAATAATTTATCAAGAATTAAAGAGATAAGCAAGCGAATACATTTCGCTTCTATCTCTACTGTTAAACAAATTTTTGATAACAAAGGCAATGCGTATCATCGCAAGAAAGATGATGTTGCAGGTGATTATATTAATAATCTCACCTTAAATTATACCATAAAACCTAAAGAAATTGGACTTGTATATGGAAGAATTTTCGTTAAAACCAATGACCAAGACGAAAAAGAGGCACATTTTAAATCTGATCCTTTTAATAATTACGCTCGTTTTATTGCAGATTTAATTTCTGATAAGGTCATCTATTCTAAAGAATTGGACAGCTTTCTTATTGTTAAAAACAAACAATATGAAGTGATTGACGATACTAATTTTAAATTGAGTTATCCGATTGAACCTAAAAACCAAATAGATGATTTTCTTGAAATCATGCTGGAGTTATATCGTGAACATCTAAAGTTAAATCATAATTATAAAATTTATCCATATAGTATCGCTGGTAATGATTTCGTGTATAACTGTAAGAAGTTGAAACTCACAAAAGAAAAGCCACAAGATAATGAGTTATACGCTATTAAGTACGACGTAAACTACAACGATTTAGATTTTAAAACGCCAAATGATTTTTATAATTTAGTTACTGACAATGAAAAAAGTAAACATAATTTAAAATTGGTACATGCTTATACAATGTATCGAAAAATGAAACTTATTCAAGCTGAAAAATGGTTCTTATTTAAAGATTTCGGGCGTTCAGGTAAAGGGTTATTTATAACTACTTTCAATAAGCTTTTACATGTGAATAAAGTGAATTTTGATGGACTTGTCTCAGGTGGTTTTGAAGCAGCTAACGAATGGATGAATTTCTATGGTGCAGATATAGCACATGCTAATGAAACAGGAGAAATCACCAAACCTATGATGAGAATATTAAGAAAAATAGCAACTGGTGAAACAATTTCTGGTCGTGGTATTGGTCGAAACGCATTCACATTTAAAAATAAATCTGTATTAATACTTGATACAAATGAAAGTGTTGATACTGGTGAAATTACAGCCAATACAACTAGAACAATAAAAATAGCTTTCAAAGATAGACCACATGGAGAAACTGACGATGAAAGATACAAGATTTTTGAACCATATTGGAATTTTGTACAGCCAAATGATGAAGATTCAGAAATAGCGGCCGTTTCTTTTTTAATCACAAGTTTAGAATACCTTAAAGAAATCGGGCGAGAATTTAGATTTAAAGATGTGACATTAAAACATTATTTCAGTGAAGAAGAATTGACTGAGACGCAAGTTGTTATGTTGAAGGTGCTAAAACAGCAAGGGTTTATTCTTTCAGGTGATGAGACATTGCAAAGATTGATAGAAGAAGATTATAAAAGTTTACGTTTTAACAAAGCTAAAGTTGACATGAAAAAGATTGGCGTTGGTATTAATAACCAAAAATGGATTGATGGTATAAATATGAAAGTACATGAGATAGAAAACTCAGAACTCTTTAATATGGCTTTAGATTTACTAGATAAGGGTTAGTATAACCTTCACTAACTCTTGTAATAACCCTTAAAACTGTGAAATATCAAGGACTAACCCTTATAGCTCATATTTCTTATAGTTGCATAGATAGTTAATTTTAAAGTGGCTCTTATAGGAAAAATATAGGTTATAAGGGTTAGGTTTAAAAAGGAGTGATATTCAATGACAGGTTATCATGTAGCGAAACAATTATTGAAAAAGAATATTGAAGTGATACCACTTAACAAATATAAAACGCCAACTGTATCGTTTGCAGATAAAGATGTAACCGATGAATTTATTGAATATCATTCTTACAAATATCATCAAACAAATATGTTAGGCGTTCTTACTCGCAATGTATGGTGTATCGACATAGATATAAACCATGCAGACGGAGAAAATGGTTTCGAAAGTATCAAAGACATACCTTACTATGATGAAATTGTATCTAATGCACAAAATACGTTAGTGCAAACCACAGCAAGTGGTGGAAAGCATATCATTTTTTGTAAACGTAATGGTATTAATTATGGTCAGAAAATCGGATATTTACCTGGCGTAGATATTAAAGCACACAACAATAGTTATTTTGTACTTGCAGGAAGTCGTACGGAAAAAGGTCAATACAAACACAACGGAATAAAACCGAAGATGTATCAAGGAGAATTTGAAAAACGTATATTTTCAAAGCAAGGTAATTATAAAGAACAATCACTTGAACCGTATTCTATAAAAAAAGTTTTGCCTACTACAAGTTTTGAACATTTACCAACTGGCAAAGGTGGGAAAGGCAAACAAGCATTTAACCGTATTATTAATGGTACTAGTGAATATAGAAATGATGATTTATATAAAGCAGTAAGCTATGCCAATCAATACAATATTGATATAGATCCGTTACGTGTATTAATTGGCGACAATAAAAATGGTGATGTGATAACTGAAAGACAATGGGAGGCGACTGTTAGAAGTGCAAGCCATTAAAGAAGAATATAATTTAGATGAACAGGCTAAAAGAATTGGATTAATTGTAGGCATATCAAACGAAATTTATTTTCTTTCAATAAGCCATGTATCTGATGTTTATGTTGAATTTATTAAAGGTCAATGGGTAGCATGGCGTGAGAGTTTTATCCCTAATACAAATCATAGAACTAGCTATAAATTAATTGCTCAAGGTAGTTTTGAGTTGGTAATTGCAAGAACTAAGAATTACTTAAATTTTATAAAGAAAAACTAAAAGGAGTAATCAAGATGAAAACAATACAACGACCAACATTTAATAAAGCACATACATTTGAGAAAAAAGCAGCACTGGAAAAATGGAATAAATTTGTCGAACTATTAGAATCATCAGCATTAACAACTAAAAATAAAGGTGAATCGGGCAAAGAGATATTTATTGTTATTGAAGGAGAAGATAAAGCAGATATTGAGTTGTATTTTAATCCTACTATCAATGGTGATTTTGCTCATGTAGAACTGTGGTATTACCAATTCAAACTGATTTCAATGAATAACAAACATAATAAAGAAACTCATAATTTTAAGAGTATTCATCAAGCATTTAGATATATCAATGAATTACTTGAAGATATAAAATGGGATAGAAAACTTTTACCAAGCGCCTAAAAAAACTACCACAATTGGCTTTATAGAGCCTTTTGTGGTATACTTTAAGTAAATAATTAGTACCTGGTACTAAATTAGAACGTAAACAATATAATGTGTAGAGGTGCAAAAGTTATGACAAAAGAAAAATCAATTGAATTATTTGATAAGTATATACATCCTAAGGTTGAAAATAAAAAACAAGTAGAGTTAGAAAAGACTAAGGTAATAGATAGATTGAAAGAGTTTGACTATAAATTATCTTATTATAGAAAAGAAAATGATTTTGCTATGATTGCGAGTTTAAAAAGGGAACAAAATCAACTTGAGAATAACATTATGAAATTAACAGAACAATCTAACGATAAAGAACATAATATTACTCAAGAACATGTAGATAAGTTTAAGAAAGCTTTTAATGATGAAGTGAAAGACTTAAGTGATGTTAATAAAGTACTTATAGATAAATTTAATTCTAAAGTAAATGAGCTAGTGGAAGTGTATAAGGAGTTAGCAGCGAATAAAGTAGAGTTAGAACGTAGAAAAACTAGAGAAGCCTATGTATCAAATGCATTAGCTCGTCCAGATGATTGGCGTTTAAGTATTAGAACAAGCGCTGATTTATCTAATGATCCATTTCATACTAATACTGATCCAACTATATTAGCTAATGATATTAGAGATCGTTTATTTATGGTTAATCGAATTGCAGACCAAGATTACTACAATGGAAATAAAAAGTGGTAGGGGGATGAATAAATGAGTTATACGATAGTTAGTCCTCTAAAAGATGAATATGTTTTAAACTATAATGAACAAAAACAATTAATCATATTTAAACCGTTATATGATAACTCAAAAATTAACTATGCTAATACTAATGGAATATCAACTTCAAGTGTCACATACAAACTAGGCTCAATAGTTAGAGGCGCATTTGAAAAGTTTAATACTGATAAAGGTATTGATATTGTTTTAGATAACGATGAGAATCTATATATTGGTAATACAAATGATAAGAATATCGTAGTTGTTAAGGACAAAGATAATATAGGTTTTGGTATATCAGTTAAGCAATCAAATGATAATAAAAATAATATAAATAAGTTAATTCAGTTAGCTAAGAATAAAGAAGTTCAATCAATACAATGTTATGTATCATCTATTGGAATGAATAATAGTGTAATAAATCTAATTAATAAAATAGAATTAATATCTATAAACACTAAATAAATTTGATATTATATATTTAATTTAGTATAATTAATATAGATATAAATTTATCTATTGAATACTTTATAAAATATTCAATTATACTTTGCTTGTTCATTCTAATGTTGCTATTAAAAAAATATTTTTCTATTTCTTCCATCATTGCTGAATTAATGTTTAGTAATGATGGTTTTTTATTTATATATAGCTCAATAATTATAGTAGCGATTACACACTCACAAACAGGTGTATTAAAAGGGTTTTATTATTATAGTAATAACCAACAAGCGTGTTATATATTATGTATCTGTTTATCAATAATCTATTAACTAGTATATAAAGTGTTACTTAGTGATAAATATTAAAGGTTTAAATTTAAACAGTAGCTGCAAATATTAATTGTTAAATATTTAAAAAGTAATATCTAATTGCTTTTATATATAGTTGGTTTATTAGCATTATGTGTGCAGGCATAGAGACGTTTTAAAGCTTCATATAAGCATATAAATAAACGGATTATATAATGACAATAAATTAAAGGGGAGGGCTGAAATACCCCCCTAAGTTTTATTTTGGGGCGTAATCGCTCGATAACTTTTTTGTGACCAAATTCCAGAAACTAAAAATCTAAAATGCTTATGGAGGTGTATAACATGGCTAGACCACGTAAATTGAACGCTGCAAAAACAGGACATCATACAAAAGAAGAATTAGAACAAGCACAGTTAGTAGAAAATGGCTTATTTCAATTTACCTCAATATCAGTCAATCCAGTACCTAAAGATTTACCTCCACAGGCACAAAAAGAGTGGTTAAGAATTGTACCTTTATTGAAAGAGTTACCTATATCTAATTTAGATTACATATTAGTAAAAAGATATTGTGAAATAATATGTATCAATGATATTGCATATGAAAAGATAAAAGAACAAGGCATGTACATTAAAGATACAGATAAAGTAAATGAACATTTCAAAGTCTATATTGATACATTAAAAACTTTGAAAAATATAGCCACAGCATTAGGCATTACAATGGATGCAAGAAACAGATTCTTAGTTACTGATTAACAATGGAGGTAAATATGATTTTAAAATCACTCAATCATGTTTTATATTATCGTCCATCAAATAAAATTACAGAATATGAATTATTAACAAAGTACAATCCTAAGTTTATTAATAAGAAATGTAATCTCATTCAGAATCAAATTAATGAAATGTACTACCTAAATCAATCACATATGACTTGTGATGAAGTGAGAGGCGTAATTGCTGTGTCTTATCCTATTGATAAGCTTGTAGAATGGATTATTGAAAATAAAGAAAACCTACAAAAATATAAAGATAGATCTAAGGTTAATATGAATATTTTAAAAGAAATTATTAGTAAATACTCAAAATCAGATCAAATAGCTATTGTGACTTATATGAACTCAAATGGTAGATTTAGACCAACTCAGTTAATAGATAGATTATGTAAAGATATTTTTGAAAGAACAAATCAAAAACGTGGCCAACGTTTTAAAGAGCAAGAAAGAAAAAGAATATTGAGCATTATGAGCATGAGAAAGCCTATTAACACAATGAATAAAACAAAAGGTGCGTGACTACTATTGCTGCATGACATAGCAACAGTTAAAAAGAATATTGAAGAATACCGAAAAAATAAAAGGCAAAGTAATATAGAAGTTGTAGATACATCAATAGAAGACTTTTTCTCTCTTAATACTAATGTGAGTGATGAAGTCCAAACTTTAAATGTAGAAAATCATGTATATATCAATAATTTAATAGATGAAGTTAATTTAGTAGCAACAGATAGAGAATTTAGTGTTTTTTGGTTAATCATTAGTGGTAGGGAATTAAATGATATAGCAAAAATATTTAATCTAACTGTTCAAAGAATAAGACAAATATTCGACGAAACAATAGAGAAGTTATTTTATTGAACAGTTTTATAATAAAAAGAACGACACGAACGACGGGTATAAAAAAGGCTATTCAAATAACAACATAATGTGAGTGATCTAACCAGTAACAATTGAGAGTAATTTTTTTACAAAGCATTTATTTTAAGACTGTATCCTTTGGGTGCAGTCTTTTTATTTATAACTTGTCAAAACTTTACATTTCATACAATAACAAACGTACTTAAAAATACTCTTGTAACCAGTACCTTAAAATAGGGAAGTGGTTTTAAATAAAAAAGATACTCCATAGATGAGTGAACAAATGCTACCTCATATGTCGCAACTTGCGACGTTAGGTAAGTAAATATAGCAATTGCTTCGATACATAGGCACATTCCCGATTTAGACATGTGTTAATACACGGGTGCAGTCCTAAATTAGGATTGCACATTAACCAGCTTGTCGATTTAGCAATAGGGTATAAGACAACTTATATAAGTATATTTAAAAAAAGTGAAAGAAAATATTATATTTATTGCTATAATAAAAACTAATTAATTAATTTGGAGGTTTAGTATGTCTATATCAAAAGATTTAGAGACTTATAAAGCGATATTTGGAGTTGAAAATGTAGTGTACTCCCACACTGCCACCTTTATTTATAAAGACAACGGCAAAGATAGAAATTTAATATCTTCAATATTTTTGACAGCGGAAAATATAACAGTAATCAATACAAGAAATGGTCTGAAATATCGAATCCCTTTAGGCGATATTGTAGATTTCACCACTGAAAACAAAATGCTTAAATATTATGTTCACTTAGAATATGGTCGTCAGTCAAAACGTTATAACGCTAGTATCGACTTCACGACAAAGGGTGATGGTAACACGTTTTTTAGTCTTTTAAATTTAGCAATTGAAGTAGATAGAAAAAGGCTAGATCTAGAAAATACATATGAAAATGAAATGACTAAGATACAGGAATATAAGGATAAGGAACTAACAAATATCAATGAAGAGAAAAGAAAAATTATCAATAACATTTCTAATCTTGAAATAGAGAATAAAAAACTTAAAGAAGAAATAAATATTAAACAAGAAAAAATAAAAGAGTTAGATAATAATATTAAAGATAAAATTTTTAATTCTGAACTAAAAGATATATTTGTAAATCATTTTGAAGAAACCATTACTTCAAAAGAATTAAAAGATAAATTAAGCATGTTATCATTGGATGAAAAGGACATGGTAAAAAATGATGAAGCAATTAATTATTCTGGTTATGATGAGAAAAAGTCTTACATAAATAGCCAAATCAAGCAAATTTTAAGAGCTTTTAATACTGAATGTGATTACTTGTTTAGTAGTTTAAATGCTAGGAACTATGAAAATTATCATAATAAAATCGTTCGTTCATTTGAAACATTAAACAGAATATATAAGGTTGATAAAGTTGAAATAACTAGAGAATATTTAAAGATAAAACTAGAAAAATTAAATTTAATTAATGAACGTGCTATTAAAATAGAACAAGAAAAAGAATTGCAAAGAGAAATAAAAGAGCAAATGAAAGAAGAAGAAAAGGTTCGAAGAGAATTAGAACAGCAAGAGAAAAAGATTGAAAAAGAAGAAAGACAATTTGGCAATGAAATAAAAAGTTTATTTAAACGCTTAGAAAAAACTAAAAACGATATAGAAAAAGAATTGTATGCTGATAAGATTAAAGAACTAGAAGAAAAGGTTAAACAATTAGAAGAAGATAAAAAAGATGTCGAGAATAGAAAACTCAATACTCGAGCTGGTTATGTATACGTAATTTCAAATATTGGCTCATTTGGGGAAGGAATTTATAAAATTGGTTTAACTCGTAGATTAGAGCCTTATGATCGAGTTAAGGAATTAGGAGACGCTTCTGTGCCTTTTGAGTTTGATGTTCATGCAATGATATTTAGTGATGACGCTCCAACATTAGAGAATACATTGCATAGACACTTTAGAGATAGAGAATTAAACAAAGTAAATCATAGAAAAGAGTTCTTTAGAGTGGATATCGATGAAATAGAAGAAGTAGTTAAGAATAATCATAATAATACAGTAGAATTTACAAAGATACCCGTTGCAGAGCAATATTGGGAAAGTCAAAGTATCATTGAGCAATTAGAATAAAAGAGAGCAACTACTTAACTAGTATGACTAATTTATTTTAGTTTTTTTATAAAATATAAATAATATTTTGGAGTTAATTATGAAAAAAAGAATTATAGCTGTAATATGTTTTTTACTAATTGTAGTATTACCCATATTATTATTTCCGAAAAATAGCGATAATGAAGAATCAAAAAATAATATAAATAATAAAGAAACAAAAAAACACAAATTTACATATAAAGATGTAGAAAATATGAGTGATAAAGAAATTAAAAATTTATCTATTGATGAAGTTTATAACTTACCTAAATCAGCTAGGAATTTATATGATGAAAGAGCGAATGAGCTATCTGAATACTATGATAAAGACAAAGAAAATAATGATAGTTATGAAGAAAATTCTAATTTTGAAGAGAACAACAATTATGAAGACGATACTGAATTAGACGCTAATATTAAACAACATATATCTAGATCAATACATAATTTAAATGTACACAGTGGAGAAGATGTAAAAAAATATGAAGTGACCACTCAAGTTGATTCTAGAAATATTGAAAAACCTAATGTAAACATAATTGTATATCTAAAAGGAGCATTTAAAGGTGCTGCTGAATTTAACGATGAAAAAGATATTTTTAAAGGTTATGAAGAATATGTATCAAGTAACTTTATAATTGATAGAGGTATGTATGGACGTCAATTTAACAATATAAAAATTGAATTTTATTATAAAGATTTGCCATATGCCTATACTGAAATTAATGTTAATGACAAGTACAATAAAGGTAAATTACTTGAAGATGATAAAATTAATTTTTATTAAAATAGGGGAGTAACCAGAAGGTAAGGAAGAAAAAACAGAAAGTACTAGATTAGTTACATAAGTAATACCCTAATAGAGCAATGATTATTAATAATGTAACGTTAGAAGATTGATATCCATGTGTTCTAATAATATATTTTATTTTCTTCATGTAACTGATTTTTCTTTGTTTTGTTCTCTGAGCATAGATTTTATTTTATTGTAGAAAAAAATATAGATAATGAGACAATAGCAAAAGAAATTTAATAATCATTAATATTTTTATATATAGAACTTTCACTCTATCCTAACTACACAAAGACTAAGATTTATATAACTTATGTAATAATACAATGCAAGATTATAAAAACTTTATAAAGATAAATATTTTTTGAAAAATTATTATAATTAAAGTGAATATGGTCTCCACTTAAATGTTGAATATGCTGATTATGATAATAATATTGAAAGTTATTTCTTCGATACCGATTACACAGATGGTTGCAAATATAGTAATGAATTAAACTGGTCTATAAATTATTTGTTTTTAGAAATATATAATGGAGTTCGAATTTTATTCGGCCACAAGCCTTTTGAACCTATGGAAAAAAATAGTCATCTTAAAACTTTTCAAAATCATATAGAGGCATATAGAATAATTGATAATATTCAGTTTGAAAAGAAGATTCACAGTAATGATAGTAATTTTATATCTGCTCTGGAATTGGTACTTAATAATAAAAGTATTAGAGATTTAGTAATCTTATTAAATAGAATATATATAAAAGATGAAAATGTATTAGTTAACTATTATAAAGTTATAGACTTTTATAATACTTACCTTAATCTATTTGATAAATATTGCTATTTTGAAAAAGAATGTCTAACTAAATTACGAAAAAATAAGACTGAACTAGAACAATATAAGAGAATTACAAATAATTACTTGTCTATTGGGCTAGTAGCAAGACATGGTTTACAAAATCACGCACCTACAAAACAAAAAATTGAACTAGATAAATTGTTATCTAGTTGTGTAGAATCAATACGTATAATTATCAAACTAAGTTTTACTCCATTATTTAATTTTGATAATTTACTTATATTTGAATCAAATAGTAAAAAAACAAAAAGTAATAAATAGTTAGCACACAGATAAGATAAATATCTCATTTTTGACGTCACTTATTGAGTGGCGTTTTTTTTGACAATTAAAAAGTAAAAAATAATAAGGGTACTAGGTACCCAATAA